>JAGAAT010000010.1 GCA_017615095.1 bacterium | reverse complement strand
GAACGGACGCCTTGAGTGCATCCATCACGCGATAACTTTCGTTGTGTAAAATCAGCTAGTTGAGAGCTCCGACAGCCTTTTCAGCCGTTTCTACGATCTCGTATTCTTTCTTGAGGACGTTCATAAACATCGGATGGATGAAGGCATCGTTTTCCATGAAGGGGACCTCTTTGCGGATAAGTTTGTAGACCGGTTCAACGCCGTCGCCTGCGCGAAGTGGCTTTCTGAAGTCTATCGCCTGCATTGCGGTGAGGAGCTCGATGCTGATGATTTTTACAACGTTTTCAACGACTTGAGTGCATTTTCTTGCAGCGGTAGTACCCATGCTGACATGGTCTTCCTTGCCTGCTGAGGTCGGGATCGAATCAACTGTAGCCGGGAACGAGAGTGTCTTGTTTTCACTTGCAAGGCTTGCCGCAGCGACGTGAGCGATCATGAAACCGCTGTTGAGACCCTTGTTTTTGACCAAAAACGCCGGAGCCTGGCTGAAGACCGGGTTGACAAGCTGCTCTATCCTGCGCTCGGAGATGCTTCCGAGTTCCGAAACAGCCGCCGTGAGGTAATCCATAACGAGTCCGATCGGCTCGCCGTGGAAGTTTCCAGCTGAGATCGTCTCCTGCTCGTCGGGGAAGATGAGCGGGTTGTCGGTCGAGGAGTTGAGCTCGGTCGTGATGACCTTTTCAACGTGGGTCAGAGCGTCGCGGACAGCGCCGTGTACCTGCGGAGCGCAGCGGACGCTGTAGGCATCCTGGACTCTCGAGCAGTTGATATGGCTCGCACGGATCTCGGAGTTGGCTATAAGTTTGAGAACGTTTTCGGAGACGGCGAACTGGCCGGCGTGAGGTCTGACGACGTTGACCTTGCGGTCGAAAGCGCGGTCTGTTCCCATGATGCCTTCGATCGTGCTCGTGAGCGCGATGTCGGCAAGTTTGAGCAGGTTCCTGACTCTGTGGACAGAGAGCGCACCGAGAGCCGTCATAACCTGCGTTCCGTTGATGAGCGCAAGCCCCTCCTTAGCCTTCAGAGTGATGGGCTTGATACCCATTTTCTTGAAGACCCTGGCTGTATCGACCTGTTTGCCCTTTTCATCGAGGACATAGCCCTCGCCGCAGAGGACGATAGCCAGATGTGCAAGAGGCGCAAGGTCGCCGCTGGCGCCGACGCTTCCCTGAGACGGGATGAACGGAACTATATCTTTATTCAACAATTCCAGCAACTTATCAAAAGTTTCAAGACTGATACCGCTGAATCCCTTTGCAAGGACATTGGCACGAAGCAGCATGATCGCCCTGACGACCTCCTTTTTGAAGGGTTCGCCTACGCCGATAGCGTGGCTGCGGATCAGGTTGATCTGAAGAGCCTCGAGATCCTTGTGCTCGACCCGGACATCACTCAGCATTCCGAAGCCGGTATTGATCCCGTAGACTGCCTTGTCCTTTTTGAGGATCGAGTCGACGAATTTGCGGCATTTCGCCATTTTTTTTCTGGTTTTGTCGTCGATCGCGACCTCAGCAAGCCCTTTCGAGACAAGAACGACATCATCGATAGTAAGGTTTTCACCGTTGAGATAAACTTTCTGCATGGGAACTCCTGTTATTTTAAGGTTGGTAAGTCGATTTCAGCTGTTCGGAGGTCTTTCCGAAACGGCGTTCTCTGGATGCGTAATCCTTGAGGGCGGCGATCATCCCCTCCTTTTTGAAGTCGGGCCAGAGGGTATCTGTAAAGTAAAATTCCGAGTACGACGCCTGCCACATCAGGAAGTTGGAAAGCCTGTATTCTCCACTCGTCCTGATGATGAGATCGGGATCGGGCATATCGGATGTATAGAGGTTTTCAGAAATAGTTTTTTCAGTTATTTCAGACAGTTGAAGAGTGCCGTCAGCAACCTTTCCGGCAATTTTCCTGACAGCCTCGGTCATCTCCTGGCGGAAGCCGTAGCTCAATGCGAGGGTCAGTACCATCTCGACCCTGTTTTTCGCCGTAAGCTCCATCGTCTCTCTCATCAGCTTCTGGACATCCTTGGGATACCTTGAAGTTTCGCCGATGATGTTGAGGCGGATATTGTTCTCCGTGAGCATCTTTCTGCGGGAGACAAGATTCTTGGCAAGCATCGAGATGAGCCCCTCTACCTCATCATCCGGGCGGTTCCAGTTCTCGGTCGAAAAAGCGTATAAAGTCAAATACCTGACACCGACTTCACGGCAGAAGGTAGTGACTTTTTCAACCGAATCGGCACCCTCGGTATGACCGAAAAGGCGGTTACGGAGCTGTTTTTTCGCCCACCTTCCGTTTCCGTCCATGATTATCGCGATATGCTTCGGCAGCCTCTCCTCGTCCAGACCGTATTTGATGCAGAACTGGTTTGCCATGGTTCAGTTACCGAGCTTTTTGTTTACCTCGTCGATAAGCTCGGCAAGGTAAGAGTTGTTCTTTTCCATCGCGGCAGCCATCTTGAGCTGAGTCAGAGCCGACCTGTAATCGCCTGATTCCATTGCTTTTTTTGCCATGATCGCAAAGCGGCGCGCCTGCTGGTTCTGAATCGTGTCCTCAGGATTCGCCTCGTAGGAGACCTTGATCCTGAAGTCGAAACGCTTGGTTTCGGGGTTCTCCTTGAGCATCTTGTCGTAGATCACCTTCCGCGACGGATTTGCCAGGACCGAATAGGCTTCGTTCGCCCGTTTGGTGATTTCGTACGCCTTCTCCTTTATGGCGGAAGCGGCGTTCCTGAACTTGTCAGGATGGAATTTCCTTGCCAGAGCGAGATAGTTCCGCTTGACGTCAATTATCGGTGCATTTATCGGCAACTCAAGGAAATCATAGTAATTTTTGTTATTCATCGAACTGTAGGTCTCCTCGATCCCGAGCAGAAGGTCTCTCGTGACAGGATTGAACTGCGAAATATCGTTTTCGACCTTTTCGATGACCTCTCTGACCGCCTTCAGCACCTGCTCGGCATTCAGCGGGACCTTGAAAAAGGCGCTGGCGCCGTACTTTTTCGCAACGGCTTCCGTCAAATCGGGACCGTTCTGAACGGCGATCAGGATGAATGTTTTGAACTTTCTGATGATAGGCATCGCCTTGAGCCAGATACCCTCACCGACAACAGACGAAACGATCAGCGTGTCGAAGGAATCGATGTCCTGAGTTGACAAAGCGGATGCTTCGGTAGCGGCGAAACATTCACAACCCTCGATATTCGTGAGCAAAAACTTCTCGATCGAGTTGAGATACCTCTGATCCTGCATGAGGATCGCGATTTTCTTTTTCATGCACCCTGCTCCAATCCAAGAATATTCAATGTGATCTTCTGCATCCTTCCGGTATCGAGGTCGACAGCGCTGACATTCAGGACTCCGTTCGTGTCGATCTCGAACTTGACTTCGATCTTGAGCTCTCCGCGGCGCACCCTGCGGATGTCGGCAAGTGTCAGCTCGCCCATCAGATGAGCCTGTTTTTTGCTCTGCCCGCCGCCCTGGTAGATCGAGATCCTGACGTTTTCGGCGTTGTCTGTCGCATTCGTGAAGATCTCCTTACGTTCAAGCGGAAGAGGCTCGTTCTTGTCGACCAGGACTTCGATGTAATCGCCCACGCTGCCTACTCCGAGCGAGAGCGGAACAACGTCGAGAAGTGTCGGCGCAGTCTCGCTGTAACCCGCGCTGAGAGTGTGTCCCATGATGCTTGCGCCCATCGAGATAACGAGAACTGACTCGATCCCGAAGTAAGGCGGCTGCTGGAAAAATTCGGATACCCGCTCCTGAACTCTCGGCATCTTCGACGAACCGCCGACCATGATGACAGCATCGAGATCCGTTACGCTGAGGTGGCTGTCCGCCATCGCGGTCTTGCAGATCTCGAAGCAGCGCGAAATGATAGGATCGACGATCTGGACAAGGAGCCTGCGGTCGAAAGTCCGCTCGTAGTCGAGATATGTATCATCTTTGTACGGGATAAGATTTTTGACGAGGACATTGACCTTCTCCTCCTTCGAGAGCTCGATTTTGATACGCTCAGCCTCGGTGAGGAGGATGATCATCATCTCGCTGTCAAGCATCATCTGGACGTTGTATGTCTGCTCGATGTCGTAAATTATGAACTGAACGATCGCAGCATCGATATCGTCACCGCCGAGGAAGCTGTCGCCGGCCGTCGCCAGGACACTGAAAATATTGTTGTTTACCTCCAGAATGGTGATATCGAAGGTACCGCCGCCGAAGTCGAAAACAGCGATCTTTTCGTTTCTGTTAGAGCCGAAGCCGTAAGCCAGAGCCGCAGCAGTAGGCTCGTTGATGATCCTGAGGACGTTGAGTCCGGCAAGCCTTCCGGCCTCCTGAGTCGCACGGCGCTGAGCCTCGTTGTAGTTTGCAGGTACCGTGATGATCGCGTCGTTCACCTCTTCGCCGAGATAGTCGCGGGCCGCCTTTTTCGCCTTTTTCAAGACGAGCGAAAGGATCATCTGCGGCGTTACGCGCCTGCCGAAGATCTCGATCTCGACAGAGTCGTTTTTGCCCTGAACGACCTTGTACGGAAAGCGTCTTGCATACTTCTGAGTCTCAGGATGGCTGAAGTTCCTGCCGATGACACGCTTGACGCTGTAAATTGTGTTTACAGGGTTCAAGTGCCTTAAATTCTTTGCTTTTTTTCCAACAGTTATAGTTTCGCCCCTGTTCGAGAAACCTACGACCGAGGGCATTACCTTATCATCTTCTTCGCCGATTATCGGAATAACGGTCGCCATTCCGTCCTGAACTACAGAAACCGATGTTGTCGATGTGCCTAAATCTATTCCT
>JAGAAT010000095.1 GCA_017615095.1 bacterium | reverse complement strand
GACACCGTAGAGTTCTGCCAGATCACGATCAATCATTACTTGTTGACCGCGTATTACCAAGATTTCGCTTTCAATTTTCTTTTCAATGCTGAGCTCTTGTGACACAATTTCATTTTTCATTTCAAACCTCAAAGAAGTATTGTTGATAAATAAAATAGGAATTAAGAAAAAAATCAAGTTTTATTTAATGTTTGGTGCAATTATTTTTAAGAAATATGGCAAGAATGTTGAAAACAAAGATATAATTTGCTGGTATCGAACTTTTGGAAAAAGCCTGCAACGGGATTTCGGATCGAGGTCAAATTTTTCGACCTCGGTGATTAAGCAAAATTGCCTGAATTTATTTTATAGTGTCGAGATGGCGCAGCCGGAGGATTTTTTTTCGGGTTCGGCTGTGTCTGAATCGGGTTCCGGGAGGGTGTCTTCGTCGGAAGAGATGCCGTCGGAATCGCTCTCCGGGATTTCATCGGAATCTGGGAGAATGTCTGAATCGGGTTCGGTGTCCTGATCGGATCCCGTGTCGCCTGAGTCGCCGGAATCTCCTGAATCGCCGCTGTCGCCCATGTCGCAGGTGACGGTGTTTTCGCCGTTTTCAAGGACCTTTATTTCGCCGCCGCAGGTCGCCTGCGAAATGTCTCTGCCTGCTGTTTCAAGTGCCTTTTTGACGGCTTCGCAGGCGTTGATCCTGCCGTATCCGTAGTAGCTGTTGAAGCCGTTTTCATAAGTGACGCCGCCGATTTTGTCGCTGGTTTCAGCAAGGATGTCGTAGACTTCGTCGCGTGTCAGACAGGGGTTTGCGTACAGGACGAGACCGATGATCCCGGCTGCCAGCGGGCACGCAGATGATGTGCCGCTGAAGTCGTTGGTATAGTTTCCGTTGGCGTCTCCGTAGTATGGATCCTTGTCGTTGTAGCCGTCATATCCGGTGTTGTCCACTGTCCAGATCCCGTCGTACTGCTCATAGGTGTCATCATCGTAATCACTGCTCGGAGCCATGAAGTCGAGCGGTTCACCGTAATCTGAGTAGCTGCACCGCCTGGCGTCGGCTCTTGAAGCGCCGATCGCGAAGACATTCGGGTTGCTGGCAAAGCCGTCGGTTTCGATCGGTTCGTCGCCGTTCCCGCCTGCGAAGGTGATTATGATCCCTCTGCCGTGTCTGCCGCCTGTCGAGGTGATGTTGGCGACGAGCTCTTTCAGGGGAGCTGTCATGTCCTGCGGCTCGTAATTGTCTGCCGGACCCCAGCTGTTGGAGATGATGTCCGCACCGTTTTCAGCGGCGAATTCGAATGCGTTGAGACCGGATGTATCGAGCTCTTCGTAAAAATCAAGACGGATCGGGATGATCTTGCAGTTCGGGCACGCACCGGCGACACCTTTGTCGTTGTCGGTCGCAGCGGCTGCCACTCCGGCGCAGCAGGTCCCGTGCATGTCGTAGTTCCAAGGGTCGTAGGCAGGTTTGTCGTCGTTGTCGCAGAAGTCGTAGCCTGGCAGGAACTTGTCCTTGAAATCCTCGTGGTCGAGGTCGAAGCCGTCATCTGCGATGGCGAGTTTGATCCCCGTACCGCCGATGTCGCCCTTGAATGCCTTGAGAAGTTCCCATGCCTCTGCGACATGTGCGTGGTCAGGACCGGTGAGCGAGCTGTCCGTCCCGTCGTTGTGAAGGTGCCACTGTTTCGGAAAAAAGGGGTCTCCCGGAATGTAGGCGCGTTTTTGGAGTTTGATGAAAAAGCTCGGTTCTGCGGCAGCCGCCAGCTTCTCTTCAACAAACTTCGCTGAAAGTTTTATCGGGTTTTGGGAACCTGTTGAGGCTACGATCCATCCCGGAGCGTACTTGTAGAGTTTTATGAACTGCAAGTTGTTGTCTTTACACCATTTTTTTGCCGTCGACTCGTTCGGCGCACCTGCAAGTTTGATGTATATCTGACCTGTCAGGTTGCGGATCTGTCCGGTTTCTGAGCGGTATGCGGGGAAGAGTATCCCGTTTTTCTGAAGCTTTTCACGGGAAGCGTCGTCTACGGCTTCAAGGATGAAAATACCCTCTTTCGACTGTCTGATTTTTACGCTTGAAGGGATCTCGAATGTCGCCTTCACTCCGGTGTTCTTGATGAAGGTGTAGCTCGAAAAATCCTCCGAAAGCTCGATTTTTCTGCCCTCTGAATAGTAGTGTAGCGTTGTCGCAAGGAGCATCGCAGGCGACAGGATGAGTAGTAACAGGAAAATTTTTTTCATTTAGAGCCTCTATAAAAGTGTTTGGATTTTCGGGAAGCCTTTGAACATTCTGAGGTGTTCGGAGAGGATGGGCGACTGCTTTTTGAAGCGCTCGACTCTGGCGTATGCATTGTGTGCATGGATGCTTTCGAGGTGGAGCGTCTCGACCATGAACCAGCTGATTTTTGTGTTCTGCATCATCTTCTCGGTGACGTTGCGGACAATATCTTCAGCAAAAACAGGGTTTTCGTACGCCTGCTCTGTGACGAAGCGTTCATCCTCGCGCTTGAGGAGCGGATAGATCGCGCAGCTTGCGCACTCCTCGATGTCGCGGACGAGATCTTCGATCCAGATGAAGTCCGAAAACTGGACGTAAAGCGTCACGAAGCTCCGCTGGTTGTGGGCTCCGTAGCTGCTGATCTCCTTCGAGCAGGGGCAGAGCGAGGTGACGGGGACGCGGACGCCCAGAATGAAGCTGTCGCCGCTTACGGCATCGCTGAAGCCGCTGAAGAGCACCTGGACGGCGAACATCGAGTTTATCTGTGTCACGGGTGCCGATTTTTCGATGAAGTAGGGGAAACGCAGAGCGATGATCGCCTGGGGCGATTCGAGCGTTTCACGGGTTTTCTTTAATATTTCCGGTATGTTGGACATGGTGATCTCGCCCTGTACGCTGTTCAGGACTGCGACGAACCGGCTCATGTGAGTCCCCTTGAAGCGGGGCAGGAGCTGGACCGAAATATCGACACTTGCGACGGTGTTTTGGGTTTTGTTGGCGCGGTCCTTTACAACTACGGGATATTCGATGTCCCAGATACCGACCTGGTCGACCGTTATGTTGCGGCCGTCGGGATAATTTTGAACGTCATGCATTGATTTATGAACCGGGAAAAATCAGTGGGTTGGTTTTGCGCAGTCGTATGCTACGGCCGGAGTTATCGGCTCAAAGCTTATCTCTTTTTTGTTGGATTCGCCGTCGGAGACGGTTACGTTGTAGACGTCCCAGCAAGTGTCTGTTTTGTTCATCAGAAGTGAGACTGAGTCCGCCTCTTTCGAGTGGGCGTAACCCTTGACGACTGCTGTCGCCGGACCGTGCGAAAGGTCGTATGCGTGGACTGTTACCTTGTAGAGACCGTTTACCGGCTTGTTTATGGTGATCGTTTCGGGTCCCATTCCGGTCGTGTTGTCGATGTCGAGATTCGGGTCGTCCTTAGGCTCACCGACTTCGCCCCAGTCAGGCTTTTCACCCGAGTATTGCGGCGAACAGTTCCAGTAATAACAGTCAGTTGCGTTGTCTCCGTAGCTGCCGTCCGGAGCGATCAGGTGAAGGTCAAGATCAGCATCCTTGTTGTTCCAGAGGAGCTTCAGGGTAAGGTCGTCGTCTGATACAGCCTCGACCGTGCACTGCGCAGGTTTGCTCGTAATGCCGCTTTCGTTGATGACTATCAGACGGACGATATAGGTGCCTTTGACGCGGGCCTGGAACGCCGTGGTCGATATTTTGTTCGAGGAGTCGCCGTTCAGCGCGGAACCTGCCCTGTTCGCCTCGTCAACGATGTCGAGTGAGATCCCGCCGGGTGTCGAAGCGAAGCTCCAGAGGTAGCGGAGACCGTCCTTGGATTCGCCGTCGGAATCGACGCTGTCGCTGCCGTCCATGATCGCCCACTGGAGGACGGAAATCCTCTCTGGCTCGCACTTGAGGAGCGCTGTCGGTGACTTTTCTGCATTCGGACCGCACTTCAGAGTCAGCTTGTAATTGCTGTTTGCGCCGTATTCGGTCGGGTCGGTGTTGGCGATCGTCAGCTCGCCGGAAAGCGGTGTCGGATACTCCTTGTCGTTGCGGCAGCCGATGTTGAGCGTTGTCGATTCGCCTGCAAGGATCTGGATCGTGGAGGTCGGCGCATCCTGAACGAAGAAGCCGAACTCGTTGGTATTCCTTGACTGGTTTTCGGTTACTGCGACCGATGATATCCTAAGCGTCGTCGTGCCGACGTTCTTGACCTCGATGCGGTTGACAAGTTCGCCGGAGACATCGGAGAAGACCATTATGCCGTCGTCGGGATCGCTGTCATCGATCGTTTTGACGACGATCTTGCCGGACGGCTTCGTCTGTGCGGTGATCGGCATGTCGTAGTTCGGTTTGCACTTGTCGTTGCTCTGGACGCGCAGGTAGCGGACCTGGTCGCTCCATGTCGTCGCAGTGACAAAAACGCCGATCCTGAGCTCTTCATCGTGCTGGAGCGAAACCGGACCGTTGAGGAGCGGGTTGTCGCTGATTTCGAACGAACCTGCATCCGGGATCCCGTTTTCATCGACGATCATAATGTTCGTGATCACGAGCGGAGCTGCGGTGTTGCATTCGTAGCAGCGGTTCATGAAGTAGACATATTTCGTCAGCGACTGTTCGCCGTAGATTATGCCTGAAAATACAAGATCTTCGTCTTTCGGTCTGATCCTGTTGTCGGTGCTGGAGTAGTTGCAGTCGCGTGCCGAATCCTCATCGTTTCTGTGCGACGGGTCTCCGTCAGGTACGACATCCGAGTCGGAGGGGTTCCAGCTGTCCTGATCTCCGTACGGGCTGCTGTCGGAATCGGGGTAGTTGTAGGGATCATCCGTTTTTCCGCCGCACGAAATGGCAAATATTGCGAAAAGAAATGATAAGATCGCAAAATAACTTAATTTTTTCATTTCATCCTCCTATTCGCTGACAGACTGGACGCATCTGAAACCAAGGTTGTAGTAACGATAGTTCGGGAATGCCTTGTCTCTTGCAAAGGTTGTGATTTCGTCGGTGAGCGAGACCCAGCTGCCGCCCTTGATGACCTTCTCGTTGGTCGGCGATTCAGCCGGGCTTATCGGGTCGCTGACAACTACGCCGTCTGTGCGTTTGTGGTAGTATGTGTCGATGTTGTGCCAGGTCGAGGTCCACTCCGCGACGTTGCCCGCCATGTTGTAGACTCCGTACGGCGAGGTGCCTTCGTCGCCCCAGATCGCGATGGTGACGTCACCGAAGATAGCCGAGTAGTTCGCGATCGTGGTCTCGATGTTGTCTGTCGGTCCTGTGTCGCCCCACGGGAAGATCCTGAACTCGGAACCGCGGGCCGCCTTTTCCCACTGCGCTTCGGTCGGAAGCGTCTTGCCTGCCCACTGGCAGAAGGTCTCCGCCTGACCGTAAGTTACCCAGATCACAGGGAAGCCTGCGTAGTTCGCATTGTAGAAGTAGTTCTGGTAGAGGATCGACGTCACATCGTAGGGTTCGGTGCAGACGCCGGCATCCATGCAGAGGCGGTACTGGCTGTTCGTGACCTCGTACTTGTCGATGTAGTACGACGAGAGGTAGACCTTGTTGAAGCCTTCGGACTCCTGAAGCTCGTTTTCGGATGTCGCTTCGGTTTTTGTGCCTTCCGGCGCACCGAACTCGAATTCACCTGCCGGGATCAGGACCATCTCTGCGATGCCCGACTGGCTGGAGCCTTTATCCTTTACGAGTTCCTTCGGGAAGCCGATATGGAAGTTGCCGAGGAAGTTGATCTCCATCTTTATCAGGTTGTTTTCAACGTCGAGCTCATACTTTTCGATCGGCTCGAAATTCTGACGGTCGACCGAGAAATAGGGCTTGAGGTCAAGCTCGTCGAGCAGGTTCGGGAAGTTTGCTTCCTTATAAAATATGTTAACGGTCAGATCCTTTTTGAACTGGACCGCAGCCGGTGAGATCGAGTAGATGTTCGTGACCGGCTTAGAGACGTTCGTCATCGCCGGAGTATCGAGCCTGTAGGCGGTGATCGTTACCGTTTCGACGCCGTCCGGCAGTGCATCGGGCGGAATGATGACAGTTACGCCGCCGTCAACGCTTTTGTAGACTCCGCCGGTATTGTCGAAGTCTTCTCCCGTTTTTTTGTAGAAAATATCGTTTTCGTTACAGGAAACGAAGAGAAAGAGAATCGCCATAAAGAGAGCTGATTTATTGAAATGTCTCATTTTTCACCTCCGATCAACGTTGTGGAGCAGCCGCCGATCGATCCGATCTCCCAGCGCGGCTCGTCGCCCTCGATGACCTTCGTCCACTGCGTGTCGTCCTCGCTGCTGTAGCCGAAAAGCGAAACG
The DNA here is from genome assembly GCA_017615095.1 of bacterium. Classification (GTDB taxonomy): domain Bacteria; phylum UBP6; class UBA1177; order UBA1177; family UBA1177; genus UBA1177. The sequence continues at coordinate 5,551 of JAGAAT010000095.1, read as the reverse complement.
GTGGTGAGGGGTTCGATCGGGTCGTTGCTGTAAATCTTGATCGCTCCTGTGTGTTTGCCGGTGTCGTACGGCTTGAAGAATACCGTTACGATACCTTTGCCTCCGGGTGCCAGATTCAGGTGATCCGGCGTGACAATGAAGGTGCCTGCGTTGTCCGAAACGACCTTCGCCTCGAGAGCTCTTTCGCCGATATTTTCGACCTCGAACTCCCAGTAGTCTTCATCGCCGGGACGTGTGTCGGCAAACTGGTGGGTGCGGTTTTCAATGAATATCGCCGGGAAGTAGAAGGTCGCCACTGTCGGCTCCTCCTTATCTTCGTTGTAGCGCCAGACCTTGTCGCCGCCTACGATCGGGATCTCGATCGGTATCGGGAAGTCGATGTCGATGACCTTGATCGTCAGAGTGATCGTGAGGGTGATGATCGTCTGGTAGTAAACCTTAGACTCGTAGAAAACCGGGACCTGCATGACCGTTCCGACTACCGGCGGATCAATGACGATATACTGGTTGTCGGTGAAGATGCTGCGCTCCTGCTTCTCATCGAGGGCGATCCTGTTGCCGAAAATCTCGACGTACATCTTGCCGTCGAGTTCGAATCTGAACTGGATCAGGCTGCATATATCGCCGATTATCGGGATCGTGAGACCGCACGAGCCGCCTACCATGTCGGCAAGCGTTCCCTCGTAAAGCTTGAAGTGGTCGATGCTGTCCTCCATCGAAACGGGGTTGTCGATGTTGCCGTCGAGCAGGAATGGCTGGAAGGTCTTTTCATCCGAGAAGCTGAGGTCGAAGTTGAGCCACTGGCTGATCTCGTGCTCCTCTCCGCTGCTGCACTTCTTCCACTTAGCTTCCATTTCGATGCCGTAGTACATGTCGGAGTGACCGTCGCCGTCTTCGCCCTCAAAGGAGAATTTTACCGCCTCGGGCCATCTGGCGATCGCTCTGCCCTTCATCTCGGCACCCATCTCTGCGCCGTATTCGACGTTGAACTTTACGCCCATCGGCATGATCCCGCTGCATCCGGGGAACCATCCGTCCTCGGATCCGCTCATGTTGTCGGTGCCGTATTTTTTGTGCTCGATGAAGACATCGCGGTGCGAGAATGAGATCTCCTCGGAATACTGCTCGTCATAGACGATCCACTCGTCGCCGTTCTGGACTATTTCAGCGGCAAGAGGAAGTAACGAGGTGAAAACAACCAAAAGAATCAGCGATTTAACTATATTTTTCATCTCTGCCTCCCTTACTCTGCATCCTTGGCGCATCTGAATCCGATCGAATTCGAATTATACTGCGGATTTACGCCGCGCCTGTATGTGGTTCTGATCAGCTTTCTGGATGTGCTCCAGCTGCCGCCGCGGACCGCACGCTGGTCGCCGATCGGAAGCGGAACGCCGCCCTGGAAGAGGTCTGCGTAGTAGAAGAAGCGCGTCTGGACCCACTCCTCAGCGTTGCCGGAGACATCGTAGATCCCGTTCGGGCTTATGCCGTCTTTCGAGCTGAAGTTGTCGTAGCGCTGACCGTTGAAGTAGCCTACCGGAGTTACGTGAGGTGCCGGATATGCGACCAGCAGGTCCTCTGCCGAAAGCAGTTCCTGAAGTTCGCGGCTGGGCTCGAAGGGGTCGCCGCTGCTGTGGTAGTTTGCGCGGTAGGGCGTGTACATGCTGGAGAAGAAGTTCTCCTTCCACGGCATTTCGTAGCAGTCGCTGACCGAGTTGCACTCTTCGCTTCCCGCGGTGCATGTGCAGTTGCTGTCGGCTCTTGCCGCGTATTCCCACTCCTCTTCGGTGGGGAGTCTTCTGCCCGCCCACTTGCAGTATGCACTAGCGGCGTACCAGCAGATGCTTGTTACCGGCATCAAATCTTTTGCGCCGCCTAAATATTTGTTTTTACTGTACATGCCGAACCATTCCTCGAGGTATCTGTCGTTGCCGTAGCACTTCTCGAGGCCGAACTCGTCGTTGGTCTTCCCTGCGTTTTCGGGCAGCCATGCCTTGTTCGCCGGATCGTTGAGGAACTTTTTGTACTGCGCGACGGTGACTTCGTACTTGTCGATGTAGAAGTCTTTGTCGAGTGTTACGACGTGCGTCGGTTTTTCGGTCGGAAGGGCGTCGCTTGAGTCGCTTCCCATCTTGAAGCCCCTGTTCTTCGAGTTGATTTTGACCATGCAGCCGGGCATGTCGCTGACCGATTCGCACAGACAAGCCTGCTTCGTGCAGACATTCTCTTCTGTCGGGTACGGTTCCGGGGTCTCGTCGGGATTTTCAGGATCCTCAGGGATCTCTGGAACTGTCTCGTTGAAGTAGTAGATATCTTCGCCGGTGTTCTCCTGGTTGAAGATCTCGTCGGTGAAGTCGATTATCGGGCTGTCGATGCCGCGGAAGAGCTTCACGGTGTCGACAGGTGTCAGTTTTTTGAAGAAAAGATCGGTGACCTTCTGCAGCTGGAGGATGTAGGAATCGCTCCCCGTCTGTGCCTTGATTTCGTTCAGGAACGCCTTGCTGCTCGTGGTCTCAGCCGAGAAGGAGCTTACGATGACGTCCATGACCTTGATGTAGAGGTCGTCCTTGTAGAGTGCGGTCGAGAATGCCGATTTCCGTGATTTCATGAAGTCGTTGACCCTCTGACCGATACCGCGCTCGCGGATACCCATCGCGACTACGTTGACCGGGTGGCTCGCAAGTCCCTTGCTGACCGCCTTGTCGTAGTAGATCAGAGACGAAAGGAAGCTGTCGTTGACGTCTGCGGTGATCATTACGAGCGGGAGCATAATCTGCGAGAAGTAGGTTGCCCAGATCGGATCCATCGCCCGGTTCAGGAGGTTGCCGCTGTTTTCTGCCGGAACGTAGCTTGCGATCAGACCCTCCTTGATCTCGCTGCCTCCGTAGCGCAGCTGCGTCTTTTCGGTCTCCGTTGTCTCCGTGAAGTAGTTGAGGATGTCCGCCTCGAGCGTGTTCGGCTGTCCCTCGGCGATCAGTTTGCCGGTGAGGTAGTCGATGTTCATGCGGAGGAATGTCAGCGTGTTGTACTTCAGGGTCGGAGAGACGTAGTAGGTCGGCGGAACGATCGTCGTCGGCATTGCGTGCTCGTCGATACCGTCGTCGCCGATATCAGTCGGCAGGATCGCCTTCGTCGGCATCGCGTCAACGTAGATGTAAGCCCAGCGCGGCATTGTGTTGTAGGTTTTGATAGCCGAGCCGTTCTCGTTGTAGTATTTTACGAAAACCTGATCGATTTCATCGTCGCTTGCCTCGAACGGAAGGTCGCGCAGAACCGAGTGGTGGAAGGTGTCGGTCCTGTCGTCCTGTGTGACGGAGATGTCTGCCTTCAGCGAGAAACCGCCTTCCGAAGCCGCTGTCGGCTGGTTCTGACCGTTTGTCGTCTCATCGCCTGTAACGATGCGCTCCGGCGCCGAGTAGAGTTCGTTGACTGCCGCCGCGATGACGTTCTGGATGTCGAGGTCGCCCGAAACGATGATGCTCGGAGAGACATTCGCCATCTTGTCCTTCAGGATCCTTGTGAGCGTTTTTGTCGCCTTGAGGTTGCGGATGCGCTCGAGCAGGACTGCGTTGTACTGCGGATTGATCGTAGTCGCGATGCCCGGCTGAAGGAATATGAGCGCTGCTGCGGTCTCTCTGGCGCTGAACTCGATGTGTTTGCGCTTGAAGCTGTTGCTTGCAGGGAAGACCGTCAGCATGACAGGAACGTTTTTCGAGTCATCCTCGTAGTTCGTCCTGAGCTCGAAAAGCGTTGTCCCCTCTACATTCGACCTTACCCAGAATGTCCCGTTGACCGGATCGACGCTCTGGACGATGTTGTTCCTGCCGTAACGGACCTGAAGGTTTTTGTACTGAAGGACAAAGCCGTTCGGAAGGCTCACGCGGCCGTTGAAAAAGACCTTGTCTGTCTCGTAGGTGATGCCGCCGAACTCCTCATTTTCCCGGAGCATGTTCTTGGGCTCCAGAAGGCTGTCGACGCACTGGGCATCGTAGCATTTTTCGCCCAGCTCGCAGTCCTCGAAGGTGCTGCACTGAATATCAAAGTGGCTCAAGTCGGGTGTGCAGGCACCTGTAATCATTACCAATCCCAACATTAAAGCCTTGACAAAATTTCTCTTCATAGCCTACCTCAAGACATTGAACATCAAACTAAGGTGAGCGCCGCCCTGATAAAATTCCTTTTCAAGGCTGAAGCTCGATGCGGAGCCGTAGAACTTGGAATATTGAAATTCTCCGCCGACGCCGATAACGATATATTCCCAAACGCGGAAGTAGTAATCCAGCGACGTGTTGACATACGGACCGCCGAAGACTCTGTAGCTGACGAGCGAGCCCGAAAGCTTCTCGACGCCGCCGATATAACCGGCTGATGCAGAGATCGCGCTTCTCGTCTTTTTGGTGCGGAGCCCGTGGATGTAGTAGCGGAGCATCAGACCTCCGCCTGCGTAAAGTGAATCGTGGTCGAGTGAAAGTCCGCGCCCCTCGACTCCGATGACGAAATCCTGAACAACCGCGACATTGAGACGCAGCGCATAGCTTCCGATGACGTCGAAGTTGTTGAAGTCGCCCTTTCCGGATCCGGCACCGCCGACAAGCTCGAGCGAAAGCCGGTATGTGTGCCACTTTTCGAGTCTGACGTCTTCACGCGGGACCCAGCCCTCCTTCCCGAGGAACTTGACCTTGTAGAATTCGCCGGACTCCTCGATTACCTCTAGATCGTCGCCCTTGTAGAGCTCGAAAAGCTTTTTGGCTTTGACCGAAGCCTCGGAGTAGAGGTAAGTCGCAACGGAGACCTTGCAGATATCCGGCGATTTGTACTCATGCTTGACGCCCTTTTCCCGTTTTTCGACGACGAAATCGTCCTCCTCAGGATCGGCGTAGATGCTCTTCTCGGATTTTTGGAAGAATTCGTCCTTCGCCGGTTTGGAAATGTTCAGAAATTCGTCCTTTTCGGCGGGAGCGGGTTTCGACGTGGTGAATTCGTCCTCTTCGGCAGACTCGGACTCTTCACCGCCATCCTCTTCGGACTCGGCTTCATCCTCGGAATCCTCCTCGTCGTCCTCATCGTCTGAAGCGGCAAAGACCGTATCAGAAACCGAGAGAGGAGGTGTAGCTGCGGAAAGCGCGAGCGAAAGGCTCAAAAAAAGAATAATCAATGCTGTCTTTTTCACGTTGACCTCTTTTACACTTAATAAATTAAGCACACAATCGGACCATATTACGGAGATAGAACTTTTTTTCAACATGCAGAACGCCTGAAACGGCGATTTTCCGCGGTTTTTAACGATAAAGTGAGCCTGTAGGAGCCGGAACCGGTCTCCGAGTGCTCTAAATCTCGGATTTCAGAGTGTCGGCGAGGTTCCTGAGTGACGGGAAAATCGAAGCGCCCGAGATCCTGAGCTTCTCGGCGGTGTTGTGCCCGCGCGAAATCAGAGCCGCACGGCAGCCTATCTCGGCTGCTGTCTCGTAGTCATGGTAGGTGTCGCCGACGAAGAGTATCCTTTCTTTTTCAACGCCGGACTGCGCAAGGATCTTTTTGCAGAGATGGGTCT
>JAGAAT010000094.1 GCA_017615095.1 bacterium | reverse complement strand
CGCACAAGCATTGATCAACAGGATCATTTACTTCGCCCCGTAGATTTTGTAGTAGTCTTCGATCCTCGACTTCATTTCGTCGTCGATGAGGACTTTGCCGCCGACCTTTCTGCCGTAGAGGTATTCAACGACTTCGGCCATAGTGACGATGGAGAACGTGTTCATTTTAAAGTCGTCTCTGATCTCGTCGAGTGCCGATTTTTCGCCTGTGCCGCGTTCCATTCTGTTGACTGAGACTGAAAGTGCCGCAAGTTCGACCTCCGCCGCCGCTTTGAGGAGAGGAACTGTTTCGCGGATGCTCGTTCCTGCTGTCGTGACATCTTCGATTATAAGGACTCGATCCCCTTTCTGGAGTTTGTGGCCGATGAGATTTCCACCTTCGCCGTGGTCTTTCACCTCTTTTCTGTTGAAGCAGAAAGCGACATTTTTGCCGTACTTTGCATCAAGCGCGATCGCAGTTGAAACTGCAAGCGGGATCCCTTTGTAAGCCGGTCCGAAAAGGACATCGAACTCCCCTTTCGTGTTCTCCATGATAGATTCGGCGTAAAAACCGCCGAGCTTGGATACCTGCGAACCTGTCCTGTATTTGCCGGTGTTTACAAAAAATGGAGTCTTCCTGCCGCTTTTTGTGACAAAATCGCCGAAAGTGAGGACTTCGCACTCGACCATAAAGTCGATAAAATCATGCTTATAGTTGTTCATTCTGACCTCTGATGCTTGTTATTTTTTGAACATAGAAAAGAAAGATTGAAAAATATCAGTCAGGAAGGCTTATTTCTTGCCGAACTTCTCTTCGTAAAGTTTCTTCGCATCCCTTGCGAGAACGAGCTCTTCGTTCGTCGGGATGACCATGACTTTGACTTTGGAGTCGTCGGTGCTGACAACTGCTTCGGTTCCGCAGATCGTGTTGTTGAGCTCTTTGTTCATCTTGATGCCCATGAATTCAAGCCCTTCGACCGATCTTTCACGGATCTCGCCTACGTTCTCGCCGATTCCGCCTGTGAAGATGACAACGTCAACTCCGCCCATTGCAGCAGCGTAGGAAGCGATGTACTTTTTGATCCTGTAGGTGAACATCGCAAGTGCAAGAGCAGCGCGTTTGTTGCCCTCGTCGCGGGCCTTGCGGATGTCGCGCATATCGTTGGAGATACCGCTGATACCGAAGAGACCGCTGTTTTTATTGAACATTTTGTTGACCGGCTGATGTCCGCCCTCCTTGTCTGCAAGGAAGAAGATAACGCCCGGGTCAACGTCGCCCGAACGTGTTCCCATCATTACGCCCTCGAGAGGAGTCATACCCATCGTGGTATCAACGCTCTTTCCGCCGTCAACAGCAGCCATCGAGCAGCCGTTTCCGAGGTGACAGGTAACGATCTTGAGGTCTTTTATGTCCTTGCCGAGGATTTCAGCGGCTCTGTTGGAAACGAAGAAGTGGCTCGATCCGTGGAATCCGTATCTGCGGACCCTGTATTTTTCGTAGTATTTGTAATCGATCGGATACATGTATGCGTAATCGGGCATCGTCTGGTGGAAAGCGGTGTCGAAAGTTCCCGACATGAAGGTGTTCGGGAAAAGCTCCTGACAGGTCTTGATACCGATGATGTTTGCCGGAATGTGAAGCGGCGCAAGGTCGTTGCACTCCTGGATCCTGAAGACGACGTCGTCCGTGACCTCGACGCTGCCGTTGTAGTATTCGCCGGCATGAACGAGTCTGTGAGCGATAGCAGTGATGTCGGATTTGTCTTTGATAACGCCGTTTTCCGTCATCATGTCCATGATTTTGTTCAAAGCGACCGAATGGTTTTCAAGAGGAAGATTGACTTCGACTTTGTTCTTCGGGTTCGTGATCTTAAGTTCGATGTGACCTTCGGGGTTTCCGATTTTTTCCGCAAGACCTTTCGCGATGACAGTTTCGTCCGTCATGTCGAAAAGCTGGTACTTGATTGAAGAACTTCCGCAGTTGAGAACAAAAATTTTCATGATACCTCCTAAAAAAATGTAAAAACAACCGAAAAACCGCTGGATAGTAGTATGCAAGCGGCCGCTTTTCAAGAACTTTTTATTTTGACCCGCTACAAGTGAATTTCTTGATTAACTTGTAAAAATAACTATAATGCCCGTCCGAATTTTTTGTTCATTCATTGGAGGTAAAAGATGTCAGTTCCGATAACAAAAGAGGGCCACGACAGAATAGTTGAGGAAGTAAAACACCTCAAAAAAGTAGAACGTCCTGAAATTATTGCAAAAATCGCCGAAGCAAGAAGTCACGGCGATCTCAGTGAAAATGCCGAATATCACGCTGCAAAAGAGCGTCAGAGCTTCATCGAAGGCAGGATCGAATATCTCGACGGCGTGCTGGCAGATGCAGAGGTCATTGATGTCACAAAGCTCAGCGGCAAAAAGGTACTCTTCGGAGCGACTGTTGTCCTCCTCAATATCGACGATGACAAAAAGGTCACCTACAAACTTGTCGGCGAACCCGAAAGCGATCCGAAAAACGGAAAGATATCGATCGCCTGCCCGATCGGAAGAGCGCTGATCGGCAAGGAAAAGGGTGATGAAGTCACGATAAAGATCCCCTCAGGCTCGGCTGATTACGAAATTTTAGAAGTTAAGTATGTTTAACGATCCGGATATCTCCGGAATTTCAAAAATCATCTCATTTTTAAACCAGCCGCTCGAATCGGCTGTAAGTCTGGCAAAGGCTCAGGTCTCGAAAATCGCCAAAGCGGTCGGAGGCAAGGTTTCCGATCTTCTCCTGAACAACATACCCGAGAGGTACGAAACGAGGGTGCTT
>JAGAAT010000093.1 GCA_017615095.1 bacterium | reverse complement strand
GCTTATCGGCACATCGATAATTGCATTCCCGGGGTGGCTTTTGAACTTTTTGCTGAAGTCGTCAAAGGGGCGCGGTTTCATAAATATCGAGGCTCACGGGATCGATATGTGCGATGTTGACGATTCGCCCGATTTCGCGCCGTTGAAATCGCGTCAGCCTGATCTCAGCTTTAGACTAGACAGAAAAATAGAAAGATTCCAGCATGTTATAGATTTTTATAAAAAAGAGGGCTTCATTTTCAAGCGGCTTGATGAGATCGCTGCTGAAAAAATTGCATCATTAAAAGGAGAAAAATAGATTTCTTGAGGTTCGGCTCTTTACATTCTGTTTTGTATCATTATACTTCATTTTTGTGTTATTTTATAAAATAAGGGTATAAAAATGTTTCATATTGACGATTTGTTATCAATTTTCACAAGCGATATCGCGATAGATCTCGGAACTGCAAACACTCTGATTTACGTTAAAGGCGAAGGCATCGTCGGCAACGAACCGAGCGTCGTCGCTGTTCAGGAGAAGGATTCACGCGGTGCGAAATCTGTCAGGGCTGTCGGCCGCGAGGCAAAGGAGATGATCGGTAAGGCGCCGGTCAACATCAGCGTCATCAGACCGCTCCGCGACGGTGTTATCGCGGACTTCGATGTGGCTCACCAGATGCTGCGTTATTTCATCAGACACGCCTACAAACGCGGAAGCTTCATCAAGCCGAGGATCGCTATCGGAGTCCCGTACGGCATCACCGAGGTCGAAAAGCGTACTGTCCGCGAGGCTACGCTCGGAGCCGGAGCTCGTGAGGTCTTCCTTATCGAGCAGCCGATGGCGGCAGCTGTCGGAGCCAATCTCCCTGTTTCGGATCCGGCCGGTAACATGATCGTCGATATCGGCGGCGGAACGACAGAGGTCGCTGTCATATCGCTTGCCGGGATTGTCTATTCGAAGTCGGTGAAATCAGCCGGCGACAAGATGGACGAGAGCATCATCGACTACCTGAAGAAGAAGTACAACCTCTCCATCGGCGAGAGGATGGCTGAGCAGATCAAGCTACACATCGGGAACGCCTATCCGAGCGACAAGCGCGAATTTATGGAGGTCAAGGGTCTCGACCTCGTTGCGGGTGTCCCGAAGACGATAGAGATCAACAGCGACGAGATCCGCGAGAGCCTGAGCGAGGTCGTAAAGTCGATAGTCGCGGCGGTGAAGATCGTTCTTGAAAATACGCCTCCCGAGCTTGCTGCGGATATCGTAGACAAGGGGATCGTCCTTGCCGGCGGCGGTGCGCTGCTCAAAAATCTGGACGAGCTTCTGCGTGAGGAGACCAACCTGCCTGTCATCGTAGCAGAGGATCCGCTGAAGTCGGTCGTTATGGGTACCGGAAAGATCCTTGAGGATATCAACCTTCTCAGAACTGTTTCGCTTTACTAGCCGTTTTGAACAAAAAAAAGTTATACAAATTCGTATTTACCGCCTCTTTCGTCCTTCTGCTGATCCTGCCGCAGTTTTTTCTCGAGTACAGCTCGAGGTTCTACTTTTTCGACGATATCCAGGTCCTTATCCACGATCAGCTCAAAAATCTTGAAGATGAACTGAGGATCATTTCGGATCTGAGGGATGTCGGCCGTCAGAATGCAGAGCTTTCGAAAACGGTCTCTGAACTGCGTGTCAGGCTGCTTATGAACGAGGCGATCAAACGTGAAAACGAGGAGCTTTCCAGGCTTCTGAAGCTCAAGGACAGCTACGGTCAGTACGCGATAATCCCGGCGAAGATCCTGAACTATTCGGAGACTAACCCGAACAGGATCTCGATCGGCTATCCTGAGGAGTACGCAAAGCTCATGGCGGAAAAATCGACCGTCGTTTCGAGCATGGGGCTTGTCGGGCTCGTTACCTCGTTTTATGCGACCAGAGCCGAAGTGGAGCTTATTTCGTCGAAGGATTTCACCATCCCGGCAGTCCTTGAAAACCGCGAGGAGTGCACGGCGATTTTGAAGGGGAACGGTCAGTCGCTTTCGATCCACTTCCTCGACAAGGTCTGCAACATGCCTTCAGCCGAGGGCAAAAGGCTCCTCAGCGCGAATCTCAGCGAAAACTATTCCATTCCTTACATTCCGATAGGGATCATCGGCAGCCTGCATGACGACGAGACAAACATCCTTTTCACGAAGGGCGAGGCTATCCCGCTTTTCAAGAAGGGTAAGCTGAACCACATCTTCATCGTTGTCGGCACGAACACAAAAGAGAATCCGACCATCTTCTAGTTCAACGGAAAAATTTCAGGGAGAAATCAAGAATTGGTAGCGGGAGAGTGATTCGAACACTCGACCTGCGGGATATGAGTCCGCCGCTCTAGCCACCTGAGCTATCCCGCCACACAGGACGGCGGGCATAATAGTAATTTTTTATTGCTTGTCAAAAAAAAAGTTGCGTGTAGTATCTCTCCGTTATTTTTTTGTGATTTCTCACGACAACAATTTTTGGAGGAAAAAATGAAAAAGATCATCAGTTCGAAATCGGCACCGGCGGCGATCGGGCCCTACAGTCAGGCGGTAGAGGCAAACGGGATGCTTTTCATCTCGGGACAGCTTCCGATCGATGTCGCGACAGGCGCGTTCGTCGAGGGCGGCGTAAAGGAGCAGACTAAAAAATCGCTTGAAAATATCGGCGCTATCCTCAGCGAAGCGGGAATGAGCTTTGAAAATGTCGTAAAAACGACGGTCTTCCTGAACGACATGAACGACTTTGCCGCAATGAACGAGGTCTACGCGGCGTTTTTCACCTCGGACTGCCCCGCACGCGCAGCTTTTCAGGTCGTGAAGCTCCCCAAGGGCGCACTTGTAGAGATCGAAGCGATTGCGGCGAAGTAGGGTAGTTATGAAGAGATTTTTACCTGTTTTGATTTTTGTCATGCTTCTGGCGGTTTCGTGTACCTCTGTCCCGAAGCGGACGATCGACACCTCGGCAAAGTATGAATGGGAGCCCGCAGCTTTTGAACTGAACCCGCAGAACACTGTTTTTTCGGCTGAGGGAAGCGTCACCATGTGGCTCAACGTCCCGCAGTACAAGGGGCGTTTCAACGGCGATTACGAGATCCTTTCAGCGTCGCCTGAGACCTGGCGGATGATGATAACCGGACCACTCAACATCTCGGTCGCGACCGTCATTATCAAGGGCGAGACTGCCGATATATTCCACGAAGGAAAGTGGGACAAAGGTCCGTGGAGCGCGATTTCAAAGCAGCTTTTCAATGCTGAGGTGGACGGAAATCTGCTTGCTCTGATGCTCGGCGGACGCTTCGAATTCAAGGGCGAATGCACAGCGCAGAGGGATGGAGAGATGATCTGCAAGTCGGGTCGGACCTTCTATAAATTCAGGGGCGGCGAGGTGCTTGAGGTAGCGAACGGCGAGCTCTATATCGTCAACGAAAAGCCCGGCTGGCACGGGATATACAAGTCCAAAAACGCCTTTATTTTCAAAAACAGGAAATTCACACAGGTCGAAAAATTCGAGGATTCGCTCTTCGAGGTCCCGAAAGAGGATGAAAAGGACGAGTTCGACGAGCTTTAAAACCGTCTAAAGGACCGGGCAGGTCCCGGGGTAATCTGAAAGAAGCTGAGAGACATCGCCGCCGAGAGGCTCGAAGTTGGCAGGGCTGTAGAGCGGTATGCTGCCGTTCATCCTGATTTCGCCGTTCGAACCGGTCGATGCATTGAAGCTTGTGAGGTTGAGCTCGCCGAAGCCGAATGCGTGGATGCACTTCGGTGCTCCCGTTGACCAGCTTTGGACTTCGAGGACTCTGAAGATGACATCGTTTTTGCCAAGGCTGATCTTGAGCGTGCCGTCGGAAGCCGAAACCGGGATGTCGATATCGGCGACCAGAACTTCGGGAAGCTCTGCTCCGTAAGCGAAAAATCTCTGACTGACGGAGATGTACTGTGCGCCGTCCGGTGCGGAGTGGAGTACCGCGAGGTAGAAACTTTCGTCTTCGTCAGCTGCCGCCGGAGCGAAATTTCCGCCTGCCAGTGTGCCTGTTGCAAAGTATCCGTCCGTGTACTGATCCGTATTTTCGTAGTCAAAGCCTTCACCCGGAGCCATGATGTAGTCGATCTTGATGTTGACGTTCAGGTTCCCGTACGGTGCCGGATAGTTCGTGTTCGCCGGACCGGGAAATTTGAATCCGCAGTCAGCCATGAGCTGTTTGCAGTGATCCTTCGCGCAGTTGTAATATTCTGCCGGATCTTCGATGCCGGGGCAGTTTTCTTTGATACATGCCGCCATCGCCTGATAGCTGAGTTTGCCGCCTTCAGTCGCGTTGTCGTAACACGCAAGGGAACAATCTTCGTTTTCGCATCCGTCCATGCAGTCGGAGATTTGATGACATGATTCTGCATCCTGGCTCGGAGTGCCGGAATCGCCGGTGTCAGAACCTGTATCGGATCCTGTGTCAGAACCCGTGTCTGAACCTGTATCGGAACCCGTGTCAGAACCCGTGTCAGAACCTGTGTCGGATCCTGTGTCAGAACCTGTGTCAGAACCTGTGTCAGAGCCTGTATCGGAACCTGTGTCAGAGCCTGTATCGGAACCTGTGTCAGAACCTGAATCTGATCCTGTATCGCCTGCCGGATCGCCGGAATCCGAACCGGTGTCAGCTACAGAATCTCCGGTATCGGCAGTCTCTTCTTCGTCGTCATCCGATCCGCATGAAACAAAGAAAATGAGCGCGAAAGCCACTAAAAAAAGAAGTGATGTTTTTTTCATGAAATCCTCCAAAAAAGTTTAAGCTGAAAATTTATCGGATTTTTAATACTGGTCGGTTCCTGGTTTTGCCGGTTCGGGGAGCCACTTGAAGCCGTCGAGAAGGACTGTCGAATCCCACGAGTGGTCAGGTCCGTAGCCGACAGTTCCCTGTTCCCAAAGCGCGAGACGGATCTTTACCTCTTCGCCGGGGACGACGTTGCCGCGTGTCGTGAGCCAGCCTGTCCCGCCTGAACCGAAGGTGTCGAAACCTGTGCCTGAGACCAGATCTCCCTGTGTGCAGAACTGACCGTAGTTGCCTGCCGAGCTCGGATCACAAGCCGTGAAGAGACCGTTCGGTGCGAGATCGACGCCGACCGGGTTGCCGAGTCCGTCCTTCGCAAGGTTCTTGTCGTACGGATTCTGAAACTCGTTGTCAGGGAAGGTCGTGTTGAAGTTCGAGTCAAGCAGCGCAATGAAAAAGTCGTTGTAGTTTCTGGAACTGCATACGGTGCCGGGGAATTCGACCGAGAAGAAAAAGAGGTTGAACTGAAATGCGTATGCGTTCAGCGGAGCCTTGAGTACGATAGTCAGCATGATCGGATCCTGAACGCTTGGTATCTCCTTGCCAGCGCACTGGTCCGTGAGACCGTCGACCATGTCTGTTCCGCCGCAGGAAGGTGACTTCGGGATCGCGCAGTTCGGCATCATGTTGATCCAGTCCGACGGGATCTTGCTTGCCGTTTTCATGTCGCCGGAGCTGAGCTTCGCACAATCCTCGTCCTTTGTCGGTTTGTTCCACGGCCCTGTCGACAAGATCGCGATTTTGCTGCCCTCGAGTGCCTGGATGTTGTTGCCGAAGTGGGTCTCGACAGCGAAAGTTTTGTAGTCGTCTGCGTAGTACGGCATCGGCAGACTCGGTCTATCTGATTTGTCGTAGGTCGTTCCAGTGAAAATGTTGTATGATCCGCAGGAATCGTTTGCGATATATTCAGTCACAGGATCGCCGGCAAGTGAGATCTCCGCCGATATGAGACCTTCGCAGATACCCATCGCCTTCGCGAGTTTGACCGCGTTGCCTTCGTAGTCACCGACATTCAGTGTGATGTCCGAATCGCAGGAGCTGACCTCGTCTACAGTGCCGTCGCAGTTGTTGTCGATGCCGTCGCCGACCATCTCGTAAACTCCGGGGTGGATGTTCTTCGGGTCGTAACCCGTACACTGAGTGGAGGTTTCGCAGCAGTCAGTGCAGGCGCCGTAACCGTCTCCGTCGAAGTCTGTCCCGTCGTCAACGACCCCGTTGCAGTCATCGTCGATACCGTTGCTGCAGAGCTCTTCACCGATCTCGTTCTTCGGCTGGACCTCGCCGATGCACGGTCCCCAGGAGTTGTCGTCCTTGCATGTCCTGACACCAGCCTTGCAGGCGCCGACATCCTTTGTGCCTTCCGGTCCGCCGTACGGACAGACCTGCTGTTTGCCGGGCGTGCAGCTGCCTGTGATCGGGTCGTTGGGGTCTTCCGACGGGTCTGACGGTATGCTTCCCGTGTCGCTGCCGGTGTCTGAGTGTCCCGAGTCGCCGCTGTCCGGGCTTCCTGTATCGCTGCCGCCGCTGCCTGATTCGCACATGCCGGTGAACTGGTTACAGTCCCAGCCGATCGGGCAGTCCGCAACGCTTGTGCACTTCTGACCTGAACCTTCTGCGGGCTCAGTGTCGTCTTCACCGCCGCAGCCGATCAGAAAAACGAACGGGATAGCAAAGAGCAAGTTGAGATATTTCATTCGGATTCTCCATAAAATATTAACAAAAAAGCCCTAAATTATATGGAATTAAGCTTTAAATGCAATATGGAAACGGTAATTCAGTGCCGTCAGCGGTTCAAATTGGCGATGATGTTGAGTCCGTCGAGAGTGAGGTCGCGGTCGTATTCCGTGATATAGTCGGAGGCTGTTGCCATCGCGCCTGCAAGTCCGCCGGTAGCGATGACTTTGGGCTTGAAGCTGACCTCCTTCAGCGACTCCTTGATCACGCGGTCGACCATTCCGACGAAACCGTAAAAGATACCGCTTTTGAGACCGTCGAGTGTCGATTTACCGATGGCAAGCTGAGGTCTGTCGAGCTCGATGCGCGGAAGTTTGGCGGTCTTCGCGGAGATCGCCTCCATCGAGATCATTACGCCCGGCATGATCGCTCCGCCGAGATATTCCCGTTCCGGCGAAACGACATCCAGCGTGATCGCAGTTCCAGAGTCGATGATGAATGCGCCGCAGTCAAGCTTTGCCGCACATGCCGCAGCGTTGGCGATCCTGTCGGCACCGAGCTCCGCCGGGTTGTCGATCTTTATCGTGATCCCTGTTTTGACGGAGTGGGTGAGAAAGAGCGGCTTTATCCCCAGAAAATCGATCGTGAAGCGTTCCCAGGCGTGGTTCCAGGTCGGAACGACAGAGCTGATTATGCAGAAGTCGATATCCTTCACGCTGATTTCTGCAAAGTGCAGAAGTGCGAATATTTTCGATGAGATATCGTCAACCGTGAGGTGCCTGTCGGTAGCGATCCTCCAGCGTTTGACAAGCTTTCCGTTGTAAAGTCCGATGACCGTGTTGCTGTTTCCTATATCAACGACAAAGTTCATTTTTCCTCCGTTCAGTAGACGAATTTATCGCGTCTGCCCTTGATCTGATAGTGCTCGACAGCCGCGTTGTGCTCCTTGAGCGACTTCGAAAAATAGTGGTTCCCGTGACCTGTTGCAACGAAGTAGAGATAGCTCGTCGTGTCGGGGTAAAGCACGCTTCTGATCGCGCTTTCACCCGGGAAGCAGAGCGGAGTCGCAGGAAATCCCTGGCGTGTGTAGGTGTTCCAGGGATGGTCGGTCATCAGATCCTTTTTAGTGATGTTCCCGCTGAATTTGGGCAGCAGACCGTATATGACCGAAGGATCCGTCTGCATCTTCATGCCGATTTTCCGGCGGTTGATGAAGACCGAGGCTATCTGCGGCTGCTCAGCCTTGTTGCCTGTCTCCTTTTCGACGATCGAGGCGAGCTTCAGGAAGTCGTAGGTGCCGAGCCCGCTCTTTTTCAGGTCGTCGGCATATCTGTCAAGCAGATTTTTGAGCTGTTCCGCCATTTTTGTCATCACCGCTTTCAGCCCGACGCCCCTCGGAAAACTGTAGGTCGAAGGGAAGAGAAGCCCTTCGCAGCTCTTTTTGTCGCCGTGTCCGATCGAGTCAAGGAAGCTTTTGTCGTCGCAGATCTTGAGAAACCTGTCGTTGTCTGCGATCCACTCCTGCTTTCTGAAAACTTCTGCTGCATCGAATTTGTTGTACCCTTCCGGGATCGTGAAGGAGTAGAGTTTGACCTTGCCGCTGATGATTTTGTTCGCTACATCGAGCGGGGTCATGGAGCCGTTGAACTCAAATTCCCCGGTTTTCAGCCCCTTGCCGAGATTTTTCTCCTTTATCATCCAGATGAACTTTTTTTCATCTGTGATGATCCCTGCATCTTTAAGGTTTTTTGCCGCCTTCTGCCACGAGCTGCCCTTTTCGATCATAAGCGTGACGTTATTGATCGCGACCGGTGTCTTTTTGAAGTTTTCGTAACGCGAATATATCGTGAAAACAACGGCAAGCGTTGTGAACAGAGCGGCGACAAAGATAAAAATTATCAGTTTTTTCATTTACTTGGCTCTCCTGAAGCTCTTTTTGTATATGATTTTTACCGGAACGCCCTCGTAGGGGAAACTTTCGTAAAAGCGGTTGTGGAGATACCTGTCGTATGAAAAGTGAACTGCGTCCGGGCTGCTGACCTTGATAACGACTGTCGGCGGTGCGACGCTCTCCATCGTGATGCCGTTGAAGTGGTTGAGGCGGTTCTTTCTGGTGAGCGGCGGCGGGTTGCGCCTAAGGACCTCTTCAAGCCAGTTCTGAAGCGTCTCATCGTCGACTGCCTTGTTGTAGTTTTGGTAAATTTCCAAAGTTTTATCAAGGAGTTTTGTGACCCTGTTGCCGTCCTTCGCGCATATCGAAATTATCGGCGCGTATGGGGCGAACTTGATCCTGTCGCGGATATCCAGAACGATTTTTTCGTAGGTCCCGGTCTCCTTTTCGACGGTGTCCCACTTGTTGATGACGATGATTATGCCCTTGCCCTTTTCGTGGGCAAGTCCGAGGATCCTGAGATCCTGATCGGTCGAAAGTTCGTTCGCGTCCATCATAAAAATGACGATATCCGAGCGGTCGACTGCGTGGAATGCACGGACGATCGCCGCTTTTTCCATAGTTATTTCGATCTTTTTCTTGCGTCTGATGCCTGCCGTGTCGATGATCCTGAGCGCTTCGCCCTTGTAGGTCGTGCAGGAGTCGATCGGATCCATCGTCGTTCCGGGGATCGGGCTGACGAGCATCTTCTCCTGCCTCAGGATCTTGTTCACGAGTGTCGATTTACCGACATTAGGTCTCCCGAAAATGGCGATGTTGATCTCCTTCGGTGCCGGCGGAAGCTTTTCGGCGATATCTTCAGCCGTCCAGAAATCAGCGGTCAGATCGTCCAGAAATGTGTAGACCCCGAACCCTGTTTTACCGGAAAGAGGGTAGACCGTGTCGGCTCCGGTCTCGTAAAATTCGGCAGTTGCAGCCTCCTTGGACTCGGTATCCACCTTTGAAACGACAAGCCATGAGCGCAGCCCCTTGACGCGGATCATGTGGTAGATCTCTTTGTCGCTGTCGGTAAGCCCGGTATCGGCGTCGCAGACGAAAATAACGCCGTCAACGACCTCCAGAACTTCGTTTATCTGTGCGCGGATGCCCTTCGTGATGGCGTCGATTCCCTCCTCGTCAATGTGGAAACCGCCTGTATCGATGATCGTGAAGGGTTTGTCATCGTAGGTGAGATCCTGATAGTTGAGATCCCGCGTGACCCCCGGCATATCGTCGATTATCGCCGAATTTTTGTTGAGGATCCGGTTGAAAAGGGTCGATTTGCCGACATTCGGTCTGCCGATTATTGCGATCAACGGTTTGATATTGTTGATTTTTTTGTTACTCATTGCTACTCTCCTCAACTGATGACGTGTTCCATCCGTAATCATCCTTTTCGATCGAAAACGGCGAAAGTTTTTCTATTTTCTGCCCGATATAGCGGTTCCGACCCTCCTCAAGAAGCGTGTGGAAAAGCTCCTTTTCCCGCTTGAAATGTCCTGAGCCCTCGATTATCTCGAGCGTCGGGAAGATGACAAAAAGCCGGTTTGCCGCCTCAGGATGCGGAATTATAAGATTTTCCGAAATAAATTCACCGTTTTCCCACAAAATTATGTCGATATCGATGTTTCTGGGTCCCTTGTCTATCAGCTTTTTCCTCCCCATCTCCTGCTCGATCTGCTGAGTCTGCTCAAGTAAAAGCTTCGGAGCGAGATCAGTCTCTACGTCGAGAGAAATATTAATGAAATCAGGCTGTTCTATGTAATTTACAGGGTTGGAGGCATAGAGGCTCGAGCTGCCGATTATCGAAATCGACCTCTCCTCAAGCCTTGAGATAGCCTCCTTGAAGTTGCGCAGACGGTTGCCGATATTCGAGCCCAGAGAGAGGATGTAGCGCATCTTATCCGCCGATGAACTGGTTGTCGATGAGCCTTGTAGTGCCGAGGTAGACAGCGGCGAATGCCCTTGAATCGCGGTTCACGAAGGGGACTTTTGCAAGATCCGAAGAGTTCCTGATCTCAAAGTAGTCGATCTTCGCACCAGGGATCAGCGAAAGCAGGAGTCCGCTGTACTTTTTCTCTGCGCTTTCGACAGAAATTTCTTTTCCATCGGAGAGAGCCTTTTCCGCCTCCTCCTGAAGCATACACATGACCTTGTGGATATTTGGCGCAAGCTCGAGTTCTGCCGCCGAAAGATAGCGGTTACGGGAGCTTTTCGCGAGTCCGCTTGTCTCTCTGACTGTCGGGACAGGGACGATTTCAAGCGGGAAGTGGAGATCTTCGACCATCTTTTTTATGACGACGAGCTGCTGGAAATCCTTTTCGCCGAAGAATGCGAAGTCCGGCTGCGCGAGGTTGAAGAGGATCGAGACGATCTGAACGACGCCGTTGAAGTGGATCGGGCGCGTCTTCCCGCAGAGTATCGAGGTGAGCTGCTTATCGACGTTGAGCGTTACGAGCGGTTTGGATTTGCCGTAGATCGTTTCTACAGACGGCAGAAAAACATAGTCGATGCCTGCCGCTTCGCACTTCGCGAGATCCTCTTCGACAGTCCTCGGATACTTCTCGAAGTCCTCTCCGGGACCGAACTGAGTCGGATTCACGAAGATGGAAACCATGGTCCTTGCGCACCTTTCGGTACTCTTTTTGATGAGTGTCAGATGACCTTCGTGGAGCGCACCCATCGTCGGCACCAGCCCCAGTGTTGATGCCGATTCGCGCCTTGCCTGACGTACGTCGCTGATTTCTTTGAGTATTTTCATTTTTAAGCCTCCAAAATAAATTTTTGCCGGCGGCTTATATCAAAAAAAGCGCCGTTTTAAAATTTTCGTGAAAAATATCCCTTGACTCGTCTTTTTTTTGCTTATAAGAGAGGTCGTTTTGAGGAGCTTTTGCTTCGTATGCTGTTTATTATTAATGATATAATGATTTGGAGGGAACAATGAATCTTAAACCTTTGAACGACAGAGTGATCGTCAAGAGACTTGAAAGCGAAACAAAGACTACAGGCGGTATCATCATCCCCGACACCGCTAAAGAGAAACCGGCAGAGGGCGAAGTCGTAGCGGTAGGCGCAGGCAAAATGCTCGAAAACGGCAAGAGACAGCAGATGCAGGTCGCAGTAGGCGACAAGGTCCTCTTCGGAAAGTACAGCGGGACCGAGGTCAAAATTGAAGGAAAGGATCACCTCATCCTCAGAGAAGATGACATCCTCGCAGTCGTTGAAGAAGGATGCCGTACATGCTCTAAGAAGAAATAAGAAGAAAATTTTATTAACAATATTTGTTGGAGAATCAAGATGAGCGCAAAGCACATTGTTTTTGGTCATGATGCAAAATCGAAAATTCTTGTCGGCGTCAACAAGCTGGCTGATACCGTAAAGACGACACTCGGTCCAAAAGGCAGGAACGTCGCAATCGAAAAATCGTTCGGTGCTCCGAAGATCACGAAGGACGGCGTAACGGTAGCAAAGGAGATCGAGCTCGAGGACAAAATCGAAAATATCGGCGCACAGCTCCTTAAAGAGGTCGCTTCCAAGACGAACGACGTCGCAGGCGACGGAACGACGACCGCAGCGGTTCTTGCACAGGCTATCGTAAAAGACGGTTTCAAATATGTCACGGCAGGCTACAGCCCGATCATGCTCAAACGCGGTATCGACAAAGCTGTCGCAACAGTCGTAGAGAGACTTGACAAGATCACAAAGAAGATCTCGACTCCGGCAGAGATCGCAAGCGTCGGAACAGTCTCCGCAAACAACGATAAGGAGATCGGCGACATCATCGCTCAGGCTATGGAAAAGGTCGGCAAAGAGGGCGTCATCACGGTCGAAGAGGCGAAGAGCATGGATACATCTCTCGAAGTCGTCGAGGGTATGCAGTTCGACCGCGGCTATCTCAGCCCCTATTTCGTAACCAACACCGAAAAGATGCAGGTCGTTATGGAGAATCCGTACATCCTCATCTTCGACAAGAAGATCTCGAACCTCAAAGACCTTATCCCGCTTCTTGAGGGCGTTGCCCAGCAGAACAAACCTCTCCTCATAATCGCAGAGGATGTAGAGGGCGAAGCGCTTGCTACACTCGTTGTCAACAAGCTCAGAGGCGTTCTCAACATCGCGGCTGTAAAGGCTCCGGGCTTCGGCGACAGGAGAAAGGCTATGCTTGAGGATATCGCTATCCTTACCGGCGGTCAGTTCATCAGCGAGGAGATCGGCAACAAACTTGAAAATACGACAGTTCAGATGCTCGGTCGTGCAAAGAGAGTAACTATCGACAAGGACAACACCACGATCGTCGACGGCGCAGGCTCGAAAGACGCGATCGCTGCAAGAACGAAACAGATCCGCGCTCAGATCGAAGAGACCACTTCCGACTACGACAAAGAAAAACTTCAGGAAAGACTT
>JAGAAT010000092.1 GCA_017615095.1 bacterium | reverse complement strand
TTCGAAAAGGCTATGGAAGACGGTTTCCATCCTGAAGTTGCTCCGAGCCAGGTTTACGCTTATGCAGCACTCAGCATGGGCCTTCCCTACATCAACGGTTCGCCGAACTGCACAGTTGACAACAGAGCGATCCAGGAACTCGCAAACAAGATGAAGATGCCTATCGCAGGAAAAGACTGGAAGACCGGTCAGACCCTGATGAAGACGATAATCGGACCCGGACTCAAACTCAGAATGCTCGGTCTCAACGGCTGGTTCTCGACCAACATCCTCGGAAACCGCGACGGCGAAGTTCTCGACGATCCGGCAAACTTCAAGAGCAAAGAGGTTTCGAAGCTTTCCGTTCTCGACACCATCCTTGATGCTAAGAACTATCCGGAACTTTACGGCAACTACTACCACAAAGTAAGGATCAACTACTATCCACCGAGAGGCGACGAGAAAGAGGCTTGGGACAACATCGATATTTTCGGCTGGCTCAACATGCCGATGCAGATCAAGGTCAACTTCCTCTGCAGAGACTCCATCCTTGCAGCTCCGGTCGTTCTTGATACGCTCCTCTTCATCGACCTTGCAAGAAGAGCAGGAATGTACGGCATCCAGGAGTGGATGAGCTTCTACTTCAAGTCACCGATGGTCGCAGAAGGTCTCTATCCTGAGCACGATGTTTTCATCCAGCACACCAAGCTGAAAAACACCCTCAGAGATATGATGGGCGAAGAGCTTATCACTCATCTCGGCAAGGAATATTACGATTACGCAAAAGAAGACTAGTTCTTTCAAATATTCGTAATTACTAACTTTTCTATGGAATGTTCGCATCCTCTCTTCTGATAATCCAACTCCTGTTTTCAGCGTTTCAATTTGATTTCGGTGAAAGCGACATTGAAAAGCACATCGATCAGAAGATCCTCTATCTCAGGCAGTTTTCTGCGGAAGAGAGGGTCGGACTCTGTGACCGCGGCGACAGTCTCTTCTGCAAGATCCTCTTTCTCGAAGCGGCTTCAAACGGTAACTCCCCGATAGACGAGCTGACACAGCTGCTGGAGAAACTCGGCGAAAAGGACCGCGAGCTCGGGATATACCTTCTCGTCACGGAGAGATGGCAGGATCTGCCTCTCGAGATGATGAAGGGCTACATCGCCCAGCTCTCGGAGCAGCTTTCCAAAAACCTCTACCCGATCTATCTCCGCAAGCTCTACTACACCGGCAGGATAAAGGAGTTCATTGAGGATTACCGGCAGACAAAAAGCCCGGAACTGACCCAGTACTACGTCACAGAACTGCTCAAAAAAAATCCCGAAGAGGGCTTTGCATACCTGCGCCAGATCAAGGTGGACTTTCCGGAAAGTTTTTACGACACAATGGCAAAAACCGTTGAGAATTACTCGAAAAAACTGAGCAAAAAGGCTGTCGGAGAGTTCAGGATCTGGCAGCTCGAATACAACTACCGGAAGGTCCGCTACAAACAGGCGATAAGCCTCGCGAACGGCTTCTACCCGAATAAGAAATACGCCAATTCGACCGACTGGCGCGCCCACCTCTACCGGGCGATGTCATACTCGAAAAGACGCGAACACACAAAGGCGGAAGCGATATACAAAGATCTTGAAAAATACTGGAAAAACGAGGAGCTGAGCCCAGGCGACATATACAGATTCTTCATCGAGTACGGCTACTCCGAATCGGCTCTCGTCCACAACGCGAAGGCGATCGAACTCTACATGACGGCGTACGGATTTTTCCTGCCGAACGACGAGGAGAGCGCCTCGGAATTTCTCTATCTGGCTGCGGATATCGCAAGGCTCGACAACCAGTGGGACGAGTCCCTGCGGCTCTTTTCGCTCTACATGAACTCTTTTCCGGGCGGCAGAAAGATCGAGCTGGCATCGTTTCTGAGCTTCTGGATAAGCTACAAGCGCAACCGGCTCGACGATGCGAAACAGAGGCTTGATGCGATCATCGCGGCTTCCCACGAGCTGAGCTACGACCGTCAGCGTGCGAACTACTGGCTTGCGCGTGTCCTTGAAAAACAGAATCAAACGGATGAATCGACAGCGATCTTCTGCGACCTTGCGACACGCTTTCCCGCCTCGTTTTACGGAGCAATGGCGGCAAGCAGGGTCAAGACCTTCGGCTTCACATGCAGGGAGAGCGGAGAGACGCAGGTCGATACCGGGCTCCTGCTTGACCGCGAAAGCATACCGGAAACCGGCTGGATCACAGCTTCTGTCTGCGTGAACAACCCGAAACTTACGAACAAAATACTCTCGAACAGCCTCAAAAACATCGAAAGCGACGGTCACGAATACGACAAGCTGGTCGCGAGCTTCGCGGCAAAAAGCGTGAACAACCACATGCTTGCGGCAAACCTGATGAAGTCGATCAGCAGGATCTCGGACAACTCGCAGAAGTACTTCAAGCTCCACTACACGATCGCATTCGAGGAGGAGATCCTCTCGCACTGCGATTTTTACAACGTGCCGCCGCTTTTCGTCTTTTCGATAGCAAGGCAGGAGAGCCTCTTTGATGTCGGCGCGATCTCGACAAGCTACGCGATAGGTCTTTTACAGCTTCTGCCGTCGACCGCGCAGATCCTCGCCAACAACGAAGATTACGGGACGATCGAGACCAAAAATCTCCAGAAGCCGCTCACGAATATCCGTTTCGGCGTCAAGTATCTCTCGACGCTCCTGAAAAAGTTTGACCGCTCCATCCCGCTTGCTGCGGCATCCTACAACGCCGGTGAAAAGCGGATCGAAAAGTGGATAAGGAACAATCCGGACGCTGAACTCGATGAGTATATCGAAGACATCCCGATCTTTCAGACACGCAACTATGTGAAGAAGGTCGTCGGGAACTACGCTGTCTACAGCTACATCTTTTACGACAAGGTTTACGACGGGCTCGAGTTCAAGCTCCCGAAAAAATAAATCCTCACCGGATATTTGACGTTGAACGGGAAATGATTAGAATCTATCGTTTTTATTAACTTTTTTACTGAGGTGTAACATGAAAAAACTCTTTGTTTTCGCGCTTGTGACGTTTGCTTTTTTTGCTCTTTTCGGAGAATGCGGCTGCAAAGCCGGTATAAGTAGCAATCCGCAGGCCATCCCCAGTTGCACCGACGGAAATAATGTCTGCTCACTTGATTCCGGTTCCTGCGGATGTGGCGAAAAATGCGGCTGTGACTGCGCCAAAGGCGGCTCCTGCGACTGCGGAGAAAAGTGCGGCGAAAACTGCAAGTGTGCACAAAAGGACAGCGGCTGTGAATGCGGCAAAAACGGTTCCTGCGAATGCGGCAAACAAGAGGGCGGCTGCAAATGCGGCGCTATGAATGATGCCGGACACAAAACCTGCGGCTGTCACCACCACAAAAAATAATCTCTGACTTCAAAATCAACTTCACTCACCTACAGCAAATCCGAGATCGGCAGAACAGACAACGCTTCCGTTGACCGATGCCTCTGCGTGCCCCTTTCCCATCGAATGGCGGAACGCAACGAACTCGACACTGAGCTCAAGCAGGTCTCCCGGTTTGACCTTTTTACGGAACCTGGCGTTGTCTATCGAGGTAAAGTAAATTTTCTTGCCGGCACCCTCAGGCTTGCTCAGCGCAAGGACCGCCCCGAGCTGCGCCATCGCCTCAATTATCAAAACTCCCGGCATGACCGGCTCATCAGGAAAGTGACCGCGCAGAAAGCTTTCATTTCCGGTGATTTTTTTGAATCCTTTAGCCGAGTTGCCGTTTTCGATGATTTCAGCTTCATCAAGCATAAGGAAAGGCTCTCTGTGGGGAATGATTTTTTTTATCTCGTCAACATTCATTATCTCTAACCTCAATTTGACAAAAAACAGCTTAACATTATATAGGAAAAAAACCTTTAAAGGCAAAAAATGACAGAGGCAAAGGTTTCACATATCGGGTGCGTGATCGGCGTAGATCAAAACATCGCAAAGGTAAGGATCGAGGTGAAG
>JAGAAT010000091.1 GCA_017615095.1 bacterium | reverse complement strand
TCCTTCAATACCCTGCATAAAAAGGAACACGCTAAAACTCCTATTCCAGCCCCTGGATCCAAAAGCCTGATTTTTTTGTCTGTTACAGGAAACAGAGAAGACATAAAATCTGCAATAGTATATGGAGTAAAATATTGTCCAAAAATCTCCTTATGATTTTCAGAGGTTTCCGCCGCGTGATAAAGTCGCTCCTCTTCTAACCGTTCAGAAAGTGTATTTACTTCTGTTGTTTTTTCGTAAAGCAGAGATTTCATAGCCTGTTATTAAATCCAAAGTTTCCTAACAAAAGCAGATTATTGTAATGCTTTTTCTATTCTTGGCAATAAATTACCTGAGATCGAACCGTTAAAGATCCTCTTTTGCAGACACCGCATCCTCCTAATACTTTGTTTTTTTCAAGAAATAATTAAAATGGGCGGCTAACGTTTGTTCAAGGGAGGGGCAATGGATCACGGAGTAGTTCTTTTCAGCGAAAAACAGGGTCTTTTCAAGCTCGGGATGCTCTCGATAATCGGGGTGCTCATCCTTTTGACGGTCATTTTCATCGCGGTCCCGGGAGCTGCATCGAAGTTCAATTCCACAGAACCCGGTGCCTTGATCTCCGTAACTTCAGCATTCGCCATATCGAGCCTTTTTTTCTTAATAACGAAGCTTGAAACACTCGTTTGCGAAGAGGGGATCTACGTCCGCTTTTTCCCGTTTCAGATAAAGTTCCGCTTCTTCGGCTGGGACAGGCTCACGAAGTGCCATGTCCGCAAATTCAGACCGATCATCGAGTTCGGCGGCTGGGGCATCAAGGGCCGCTCGAAGAAAAATTATTCGCTGACGGTATCGGGCAATCAGGGGTTGCAGCTTGAAACTGTTGACGGGAACAGACTTCTGATCGGAACTCAACAGCCGGAAGAGCTGATGGCAACTCTAAACGCTATAGACAAGGTAATGCAATGAAAAGAATATTCATTTCCATCTGTTTGATTTTATTTACTGTTTCTCTCTTTGCCGAACGAAAGGAGATCACTATCTGGCACTCGTACCGCGGCGACGAGCAGCGTGCTCTCGAAAAGGTTACTGACCTTTTCAACGACTCTCAGGACGAGTTCAAGGCTTCGCTGCTTCTGGTCCCCTACGACGCCTTTGCCAACAAACTGACGAGCGCGATCCCGAGAGGGAACGGTCCCGACGGCTTCATTTTCGCCCACGAACGTGTCGGCGACTGGGCGGAAAGCGGCATAATCGCAGAGGTAGGTCCCGAAATTGATGCTTCGCTCAAAAACGACCTGATCCCTTCGACGCTCCAGGCGCTGAATTACCACGGTAAAATCTGGGGCGTTCCGCTATCGTTCAAGAGCCTGGTGCTTTTCTACCGCACTGACCTGGTCGACCATGCTCCGAAAACGCTCGACGAGCTGACCGCGACCGCGAGCCGCCTGACAAATGCCGGAGAAGGCAGATACGGCCTGGCTTTCGAGGCGACTTCTACATATTTTGCAGCACCTTTCATATACGGTTTCGGCGGCGGCTTCTGCCTTGGAGACAACGGTTCGGCAGGTGATTCCGCATGTCTCGACAACCCGGGGAACATCGCGGCTGTTGACTACATCAGAAACCTTCTGATCGACAAAAAGGTAGTTCCGCAGGAGGCGACATCGGCACTTGTGACTCAGCTTTTCAACGACGGACGGGCAGCGTTCGTCATCAACGGTCCATGGTTTTTGGGCGAAATCGACAAGGATGTCCCCTACTCCGTCGCCGTTCTGCCGCAGGTTTCCGAGAATGCGGATTCGCTGATGAAGCCGTTCCTGACGGTCGAAGCCCTTCTTGTCGCGAACCACGAAACGACTAACAAGCGCGGCGCGATCGCCTTCGCCAACTTTATCGCCTCCTTCGATCCGGCAAAAATCAGGGCTCAGCTCGGGCGCCAGTCAGTCGCGACTGCTTCGGTCTACAACGATCCTGAGATAGACGCCGATGCAACGCTCAAGGTCTTCCGCGACGAGGCGGAGGTGGCCGTTCCGATGAGCAACAACCCGAAGATGCGCATGGTCTGGGAGCCTTTTGCGGGCGGTCTGAGAAAGGTCCTGCGCGGTGCCGCTGACGCAAAAACGGCACTCGCCGAGGCACAGAGGCAGTACAGGATCTTCGATAAGCCTATCCCGCCGGCTCAAAGTCCGACGACCTTCGTAATAATTCTTTTACTACTTGGAATAACCGGGCTTTTCTTTGTGATCCGCGGGATCAGGAAACACCGTGTAATCGATGCGATCATAAATTCGCCGACACCCTACATCTACCTTTTCCCGGCGATGTTTTCGATGCTACTGCTCGTCTTCGTACCGTTCGCAGTCGGCACGGCGGTAGCGTTTTTCTCGCACAAAAGCGGTGACTTCCAGTTCGTCGGACTCGCCAACTTCATCTCGATACTGCTTTCGACCGACTTTGCGATAACCGACCCGCTCTCATTCTACGCGACCCTCGTCGTAACGGTGCTCTGGACATTCGTGAACGTCGTCCTGCATGTCTCGATCGGTCTGGCTCTCGCACTGATGCTGCGTACTCCGTGGCTGAAGATGAAGTGGCTTTACCGCATACTTCTGATAGTCCCGTGGGCAGTCCCGAACTACATCACGGCGCTCATCTGGAAGGGCATGTTCAACCGGCAGTTCGGTGCGATCAACGGGATCCTTCAGGCTGTCGGGATCGAACCGGTCAGCTGGTTCAGCAGCTTCTGGACATCCTTTGCAGCGAATGTCACGACGAACACCTGGCTCGGCTTCCCGTTTATGATGGTCACGGCTCTCGGAGCGCTCCAGGCGATACCGCAGGAGCTTGAGGATGCTGCAAGCGTTGACGGTGCCAACTCGTTCCAGCGCTTCCGCCACGTCATCCTGCCGCTTCTGAAGCCGGCTCTGCTTCCCGCAGTCATCCTGGGCAGCGTCTGGACCTTCAACATGTTCAACATCATATACCTCGTTTCGGGCGGTGAACCCGACGGCGCGACCGAGATCCTTATCAGCGAGGCATACAAGTGGGCATTCCAGCGTCAGGAGCGTTACGGCTACGCAGCGGCATATTCGACATTGATTTTCATCGTCCTGCTGCTCTATTCGAAGGCAACGGAAAAGGTCGGGAAGGAATAAACCGATCGTCTATTTCTCTCTCTAATTTTTGTAAGGTGTGCAGTTTGCGAAGTTCGCCTTTGCGATTTTTTGGATGATTTCCGCACCGAAGCTGCCGACAGCCTTTTTGAGCAGGATATCGGCATCCGGACCGCTTCCGGGAGTCAAAACGAGTTTGCCTTCAAGGACCGTCTCTCCGATTTCTTTTAAAGATTTCAAATAGATAGCTCTGGCAACTATAGAAGCCAGGGCAACAGCAGGATTCTGTTCTGCCCTCACCCTGAAATCTATCGGGGTGCTCCCAGCAGCTTCAATAATCGGGCGGTTCACGAAGCTGTTGTCGCTGAACTGATCAACCAGGATCCGCTTGGCATCACCGCGTTTGGCAAGAAGCCTTTCAAGGGTTTTTGAGTGTGCCCATGCCAGAATGTTGTTGGAGTTCTGATTTTTGGCAGTCGCGACCTCAAACGCCCTGTTGAACTTCTCCGGCATTATGCGGAGCGCCGCAAAGGCATTCGGGTGATCCTTCTGCACCTGATCGTAAATACCGATAATTTCTGTATCTTTCAATTTCTTGCTGTCTGCGACATGCAGCTTTAAAAGCTCGCTTTCGCGTTCGCCCAAAATAAAAGAGCAGACGACCAAAGGTCCGAAAAGATCGCCCTTCCCGGCCTCGTCGTTGCCGACCGTGCCGGTCTCCGTCAGGAGCGAAAGCAGGATCGAACGGATCTTCGCGTCGCTGGTAACAACCGAAAAGCCCTTTCTTTCGGTGTGGTAGACGGCAACAGAAACCGCGCCTTTACCCTCTCCCACCTTGAAGGATACACCGTAGTTGATCTCCTTTACCGTCTCCGGGTCGAACGGGATCTTCAGCCTCAGAAACTCGACATAAGCCCTTTCGATATAGCCGGAAAGCGCCTCGTCCTTTGCATAAATACCCATTATTCCACCTTTAGATCAGGTTGAGTGAGCAGCCGCCGGACTCCTTCTTTTCTTCGTCCGGTTCACTGCCGGTGTCACCGTCGCTGCCGGGCTCAGGATCGCCTGTATCGGCCGTCCCTGTGCCGGTGTCACCCGAATCCATGCCGTAAGTAAACGGAGCATGTTCGATTTCGTAGCACCTTCCGCCCGGGACAGGCTCAATGTCGCCGAGAAGTACGTTGAACACAACCTCCTGAAGCCTTACCTTATCAAATTCAGCGTTTATCGACATTGTTACAATGTCAAACGAATTGATCTGGAGAGTGCCGCTCTCCTGGAAATAGAGCCTCTCTGAATAGTCGTAATCTCCATCGTCGTCAAAAACCGGCACCTCGTAGAGATAGAGACAGATATCGCAGAAGAGTGTCTGCTGCGCCGCAAGATCGTGACTTCCGGTCTCACTGCCGTCGGAGTAGATCTCGAGACTCGTGAAGTCCTCGTCGTATGCAGCCGGCGAGTGTTTGAAATTGTATGTATTGCCGTCTGCAAGAGTCGGGACCTCCGGAAGAGTGATCTGCGTGCAGTCCCAGTCTACGCAGGCATCCTGAGCCGCGTTGCACTTTTTGTCTCCGCAGCCATCGCCGCAGGTACCGCCGCAGCCGTCCGTTCCGCAGATCTTGCCTTCGCAGTCCGGGATGCAGACATTGACCCAGGCAGTGGATTCGATCTCGACGCAGGAACCGTTCTCGACGACCGACGCCTCACCGGAATCTTCGTCGATCTCGACCTGTACAAGTTTTGCCGAAACCGAGCCGTTCATCATCTGCGCCTCTTCGTCCAGAAGAGTTACCTCAAGCGTTCCGCTCTCCTGGAAGTACCTGGAGAGGAGCTCATAGTCGTCATCATCGCTAAAGACATCGAGAAGTACGCACTGACGGCAGGTTCGCAGATCCGAGTTGATCTCAGACCCCAGATCGTATGTTCCGACAGCCGCCGATTCCATCCAGTCAGGCTCCTCAGCCTCAGGATCCGGCTGGAAACGGATGTGCAGCTCTCCGGCCTCGCCGGCAGGCAACCCCTGAACATCATAGGAATCGAGCTCGTTGTGGTGGTCGAACGGGTAGATGAACCCGAACGAGATGCCCGTACACTCATCTGCAAAAAGATCAAAAGCAAAGATGCCCGCAAAAACCGCAAGCATAAAAAGAGAAATTTTTTTCATAGCAAACCTCCTGAAAATAGCCGGAACAATCTACCTGGATAAAATCGCAAGGCAAAAAAAAGGGCGCCGAAGCGCCCTGAAAAATTTCGAAAAACGATTCCGATTAGAGTGTTACAAGTGCGCAGCCGCTGCTCTTCTTGCCCTCATCTGTCGGAGTGTTGTCGCCGTCGGTCGGCTCGTCGTCGCTGCCGGTATCGGTCGGCTCTGTGCCTGTGTCGCCGCCGTCGCCGGGAACTTCAGTGTCACCTGTATCGGTCGGATCTTCACTGCCTGTATCGGTCGGATCTTCACTGCCTGTATCGGTCGGATCTTCGCTGCCGGTGTCGGTAGGCTCGCTGCCTGTGTCAGTCGGATCTTCGCTGCCAGTATCAGTCGGCTCGCTGCCTGTGTCAGTCGGCTCGCTGCCTGTGTCAGTCGGATCTTCGCTGCCCGAGTCTCCCTCATCCGGGAAAACAGTCCATGCGGCGCTCTCTATCTCGAAGCATGCACCGTTCTCGACAAATTCTGACTCGTAAGTCTCTTCATCGATTTCCGCCTCGGCAAGCTTAACGGAAAGAACACCCTCATAATAGTAATGATCGTTGGCTACGAAATCAGTTCTCGTGACCTTGAGCGTTCCCTCCTGCTGGAAGAATGAGCTGACATAAGCATAGTCGTTGTTCAAATCGTACAAATCCAACATTACGCACTGATGGCATGAAGAATAGTCGCCATTGTCGCCGGAAGCCAAATCATAAGTTCCTACCGCTGCGTAATTGGTCCAGGATTCCGACTGGCTGCCCGAATAGAATCCAAGCGAAAGCAATCCGATATACTCTTCAGGAAGTCCCTCCAGATAAATCGTTTCAAGGCTGTTCGGGTAGTAATAGGTGTAGCCTGTCTCTTCGTCATCTTCCGTGTAGTAGTCAAGAGCCGGATCAAAAGAGATTCCGGTGCACTCGCCGGGTTCATCGCTGCCCGTGTCTGTCGGATCATCGCTGCCCGTGTCTCCATCATCCGGGAAAACAGTCCAAGCAGCACTTTCGATTTCGTAGCAGTCACCGTTCTCGACAAATGAAGTCTCGAAAGATTCTTCATCGATTTCCGCCTCGGCAAGCTTAACGGAAAGGAGACCTTCATAATAATAATGGTCATTGGCTACGAAATCAGTTCTCGTGATCTTGAGCGTTCCCTCCTTCTGGTAGAATGAACTGACATAAGCATAGTCGTTGTTCCAATCATACAAATCCAACATTACGCACTGATGGCAGGAAGAATAGTTGGAGTTGTCACCGGAACCCAAATCATAGGTTCCTACCGAAGCGTAGCTGGTCCATGATTGAGACTGACTGTTAGAATAAAATCCAAGCGAAAGCAATCCGATATACTCTT
The DNA here is from genome assembly GCA_017615095.1 of bacterium. Taxonomy (GTDB): domain Bacteria; phylum UBP6; class UBA1177; order UBA1177; family UBA1177; genus UBA1177. The sequence goes on along the minus strand of JAGAAT010000091.1, from coordinate 4,578 downwards.
CAGGGATTCCCTCCAGATAAATCGTTTCAAGGCTGTTCGGATAATAATAGGTGTAGCCGGTCTCTTCGTCATCTTCCGTGTAGTAGTCAAGAGTCGGATCGAAAGAGATTCCGGTGCACTCAGCAGCAAACAGATCGAACGAAATCAGACATGCCAAAACGGCAATTACTGATGAAATAAAAAGTTTTTTCATTGTTTCCTCTTTTCGCAAGTTAATAAAAAACGGAAAATATTAGCCGCCGGTGAAAAAAAGACAAGCAGGAAATAAGCTCTGACAAAAACGGCTGCGGACTTTCGCTGACGTTGATTTTCATATAAATTTATGGTATGGAGGCGGTCAGTGTTTAACATCTCTAGGAGGATGCAGATGAAAAAATTAAAGGTTTTGGTTATCCTTTTTTGCACGATTCTTGTCTTTTCCCTTTTCGGTGACGGTGAGGGAGAGGGCGGTCAGGACGACAGCGAAAACCCGTCAACCGGCAAACAGATCGGCGGAGCGCCGGTAAAGAGCTGGGCAGACGGCAGCCAGGACTTCTTCGTCATGTTCAACTCGAACCTTGACGATACAGTCAAGCTTTACGGCAAGGACGAACTGGCGAACCCCCAGGGCGATACCTGCCTCAATTCAAGCAAATTCAAACTGACCTCGACGCACCTTCCGAAGGATGCGATCATCGAGGAGGCTTATCTTATCTGGATGACCGCTATCGATCCGGACAAACTCAATCCGACAATCGTCACACTCGCTGAAGGCGATGATTCGGATCCGGTTCCGGCAAACGACAGCGATGCAGAGCCGTCGGATGCAGATTCAGAGATCCAGACGGATGCTGACACAGAAATCCCGACTGACACCGATTCCGAAACTCCGGATGAGGATCAGGCTCCGGTTGAACCGACCTGCGAGGATCAGGGCAAGGTCTCGACAGACAACAAGGTCACCCTCTCCTTCACCCAGAGCACGACTGAGACAAATATCAACCACACGAAGGAGATCCTGGCTCCCCAGCACTGCATCGATCCGGATGCTCCCGATGCTCCGACCTTCGGCTTTGAAAGCATCGTCTACTCATCATCAGTATCAACCGGCTGCAGCGAGACAGAACCGGGCGAATTCGCCGGCGAGAAAAAGATCGGTTACTACACATACCGCGTTGACGTCACCGACTTCTTCACCGAGGTAGCCAGCAAAAACGCAAGTGCGGGCAACGGCGAAGACAACATGTTCCTCGGCGACTACGAGGTAAGCGATCTCGACTGCTCGGACCACGACTACTACAAGTGCAACACCACGATGGTAAGCACATGGGCACTCGTCGTCATCTACCGTTCGCAGAACATCCGCCCCAAGAAGATCTACTTCTACAACGGTCTCGGATTCATCTACAACAGCAAATCGGTCGCAAAAGTTTCGGGCTTCGAGCTTCCGAACTATGCAACGGCACGTCTCACGACCTACTTCGCAGAGGGCGACCCGAGCCTCATCGACCCCACGCTCGAGAACATGGAAGAGATCACGATAATGGGTAACAACGAAGATGCGCAGGCGCAGGGACCGTACGTTCTGGCGAACTCCTGCAACCCGAGAGAGATGGGCTACACGGAAGTCTACAACTCGCAGTCTTCGATCGCAGGCTGGGATCCGAGCGCTGAAAACCCGATCGAGTGCGTAACCGGCGGTCAGGGCGATATCAAGTACGGCGTCGATGTCGACACATTCATCCTCGACTCGTCGAAAGTCGCCAACCTTCAGGCTCACATGCCGAAGGGCGGTACCGATCTCGACATCACGCTCAGCGTAAACCAGGACGCTATCTTCACGAACTTCATGATCTTCTCGGTCGATAACAAAGGCGCGAACTTTGATATTCCGGCTGAGGCAAGCGACACGACGAAATCAAAGCTCAACTTCCCGAAAGACCGTGAAAAACACTTCTGCGCATGTCCTGTCAGCGCAGGTGTAACCGAAGAGGACTACTACTGCCAGCACGTCAACATCAGCCGTGAGTTCTACTACTTCATCAAGGTCCAGAACTGGGGCGACGACGACGCGGAAAAGGTTAAGGTCAAGGACGAACTCGACGGCAACCTCACATACGTTCCGGGCACCACCGAGATGGCGACAGACTGCACACCGACATCCGATGTATGCACCGACTGGACGATCATTCCAGATAAGGAAGGCGGCGTTTTCCCGCTCTCCGGCGAAGGAGTAACCGTCAGCGCGAAGATGGAGAAATGCAACCAGACAGACTACACCTGCAAGAATACGATCCTCATCAGATACAAAGTTAAACCGAAAGACGGTATCGCAAAGAACTACGTCTTCAACAACACAGCCGAAATCTCCGACGAGGAGGGCAGAAAGGAAGAATCCGTCTACAAGACCAACAAGTCCTTCCCGCTCAAGCTGAAACCAGTCTCCTGCGTGACAGACACCGCCTGCCCGACACCGACACCCGAAATGTGCGGCGGCGTACGCATCGACTCCAACAAAGAGTGCGATCCGTCGAATCCGTGCCCGACCGGCTATCTCTGCAGTGATGCTTTCAAATGCGTCGACGACCCGTCAGTGACCTGCACTGATTCAGCTGTAACGCTCGCTCTCGGCAAAAATACGCCGTCGAACGACAATACGGTCATCATCCCGAAGGACAACAACGGTGAGCCTCTCATCGTCGGTCAGTTCACGCTCAAATCCGACACCTGCGACGCTACCAAGATGTTCAGTCTCGATTCGGTCATCGTCCACATCACGACACGCGGCAACGACACGAACTTCAACTTCCACGACTACGAGCTGATCTACGACTACGACGGCGACGGAATGTACAACGAAGCCATCGACTCCATCATCAGCACGCAGGAATCGACCAAGTACACAAACTACATCAAGTTCTTCGTAAGACCGAACGCAAAGAAATACACCAGCACCAAGCTGCACCACTTCCTCGTCCGCACGAAATTCACATACGGCAAGGAGGAGATCGCAAAGGATACGACGTTCAATTTCTTTATTGAATCATACGCATCGATCGGTGTTTCCGACCTCGGCAACGCGACTTTGAACCTTGACGGCGAATCACTTGAGTTCGCTTCGTTCACACTGGAACCGACAGGCAAATTCTTCATCATCACGGCAGACGCCCAGAACAGCATCACTGTTCCGCCTATCGCACAGATGAACGACAATATTCCGATCCTCAAGGTCAGAACGAAATCGCTCGGCTCTGCAAACGACATCACGAAGTTCAAACTCAGCGTTCCGTCGAATGTCACTGCAAGATTCGGCGAAAAGAACGGTATCACCGGCGTTTCGATCTGGATCGATACGAACAACGACAACAAAGGCGACATCAAGGTTGCCGAAAAGACGACCTTCGAAGCAGGTGAAGGCAACAGGATCGAGTTCAGAGAGTTCCTGCAGCCGCTCAAATACCTCGAAAACGAAGAGAAGTATCTCCTCATATATGTCGACTTCAACATGATCAACAGCGACCCGCCGATGACCGGCAAGATCCAGATCCCGAGAGGCGCGCTCGCCTTCACTACGGAAGACACAGATGTCTACGATCTGCCTGTATCTTCAAAGACTTACACCTACTTCTGTGAAGAGGGCGACGACACCTGCGCAACTCCTAAGAAGAAAGGCGGCTGTGCCGTAACCGAGATCGAAAACGATTTCACTGCTACGCTCGTCGTTCTTGTTTTCTCGGCTCTTTCGCTCCTTGGTCTCGCGATCAGAAGAGAGAAGTTGTTCTAGTACGATAAATATCTCATAAAATCCCCACTCCAGTCCTCTTTTTACCTTTATTTTTTCACAATTTTGTGCTACTAGTCCGACGTTTTAATTGTCAATCTCCTTTTGTCTTCGGAAAAAGAGAGGTCGTTTTTAGTTTCGTTTAACCAGGAGGAAACATGAAATCAGTCAATGTTCAGGAGCTTTTGAAAAGGCTCGGGATCAAGAAGAAAAACTACGGTGCTACGACCGGTTCCTCAAAGGGCTGGCTCAAGACGACGGGGCGTGAGCTCGACAGCATTTCCCCGATTGACGGCAAAGTGATCGCTACCGTTATTCAGGCAACAAAAAAAGATTATGAGACAGTTGCTGCTAAAGCACAGGCGGCGTTCGAAAAATTCAAAATGATGCCCGCTCCGAAACGCGGACTCATCGTTCGCGAGATCGGTGACGCTCTCAGAAAGTACAAAAGCGACCTCGGCGCACTCGTAACACTCGAAATGGGTAAGATCGCCGTTGAAGGAAAGGGCGAAGTTCAGGAGATGATCGACGTTTCCGATTTCGCACTTGGTCTCAGCCGACAGCTTTACGGCTACACCATGCACAGCGAAAGAGAAAACCACAGAATGTACGACCAGTATCATCCGCTCGGTGTTGTCGGCGTCATCACCGCTTACAACTTCCCGGTAGCAGTATGGTCATGGAACTCTCTTCTTGCAGCTGTCTGCGGCGATGCAGTCATCTGGAAACCGAGTTCAAAAACTCCTCTTACTGCGATCGCAGTTCAGAACATCATCGCTCCGATCGTTGACAAATACGGTATCGACGGCATTTTCTCG
>JAGAAT010000090.1 GCA_017615095.1 bacterium | reverse complement strand
GGAGGGGATGACCGCGATGAAGCATGAGAGCGACGAGACGATCGAGCCGATTATCAGCATTTTGTAGGATGACGTCTTTTTGCTGATGTAGGCGACCACAGGAACTGCAAAAATAATCAGAACAGAGTTCAATACGCCGTAAATATTGCCGATTTTTGCACCTTCGCCGAGTATGCTGATACCGTATTTCGGGAATGTGTAGGAAAAGTGGAAGAAGACGCAGCGGACGAAAAGCGTCAGAGCCAGCATCCCGATGTAGACCCAGAACATCTTCTCGAAGACGACAGCTTTTATCATTGCGGCGACATCCTTTGCCGAGTTTTTGACCGATTCGAGACCGCTCCCGAGGTGCTTTTCCTTCGATTTGACGACTTCTCCGTCATCGTTGAGTTCGATATCTCCGCGGATGAAGAATGCAACGACGAGGCTCAGAAGCGTGAAGCCGAAGCCGATCACGAAGAACATCTGGTAGGTCGTGAAGTGGATGCCGAGGAGAGTCGTACCTGCGTTTTCGTTGGTGATGACGCCGGCCGCGTCACGAGCCGAAAAGAGATCTCTGACCGAGTCGAACATCACGGAGCCGATCGCGTAGCCGAGGTTCATCAGGACGTAGAAAAGTCCAAAACCCATGGCCGCCGTCTCCTTTGTCGTGTAGCGCTTGATCGCGACCGAAATGAGCGGACCGACTATCGCAAAGCCGATAGCAAGCGGCACGAAGCCGAGGACGAAGATAAGGGCCGGATTTGTGACGAACGACATGAAAAAACGCGAAAACAGCAGGAAAAAGATGCTTATCAGCAGGGTCTTCCTCACTCCGATCGTGTCTACGACGGCACCTGTCAGCATTCCGATGACCGACAGCATGATCGACCACGCCATGATGTAGGTACCGGCGCTGAGGTCGCTGACCCCGCAGTCGGCGGTGAGCCAGAGCGTGATCGTCAGGTTCATAGCCATGTAGGCAGTGTACTCGATGATGTTGTAGATGAAGAGCAGCCACATGTCGCGCGGGCTTTTGCGCAGACCCTTGGCGTAGTTCCAGATGATCGCTCCGAATGCGAGGATCGCTCCGCCGATGAGGGTGTAGATTACGAAATCTGAAATTTGCATGACGCCTCCGTTCAAGAAAGAGGTTTGAGCCCTAAAACAGGGCGAGGAACTTTTTTACTAAATCGACAGTTATTTCGTGGATCTTAGGTGAAAGACCGGAGAGCCAGGCAAGCGCTGCCAGAAGCAGTGCTGCGGCTGCAACGGCTATCAGCTTTTTGTTCATAGTTCGTTTCTCGCGAAATCGACGGCATTTTTGAAGATCTTCAGTCCGAGCGGTTCAGGCATCTCGTCCATGCGCGTCCAGTCGGGGTGCTGCGTCGGATTGATGAAGACCTCCGGGTGCGGCATCATACCGAGAACGTTGCCTTTTCTGTTGGTGATCCCGGCGATCGCAAGGTCTGAACCGTTGGGATTCAGCGGATATTTCTGTGTTATCTCGTCGTTTTCATCGACATACTGGAAGGCGATCAGATTGTGATCCTTGATCTTGCGAAGGAAGTGCTGCTTTGCCAGAAATTTGCCTTCACCGTGTCTGATCGCAACGTCGAAAGTGCCGATGCCGCGCAAAAAAGGTGACGGATTGTCAGGATTTGCGTGGATCCTGACCCATCTGTCCTCGTAGACTGCCGAGTCGTTGTGTGTCAGCGTTACGGTCTGAGGTCCGAAGACGTTGTGCTCGCTGCCGGGCAGGATCCCCATCTTCACGAGGGTTTGGAAACCGTTGCAGATGCCGATGACGAGTCTGCCGTCGTTGACGAATTTCTTCAGGTGGTCGCCCATCTCCTTTTTGACCTTGAGGGCGAGGATCTTGCCGGACGCAATGTGGTCGCCGAACGAAAAACCGCCCGGAAAGGCAAGGATCCGGTAATCATCAAGCTTGACCTCGCCGTTTACGACGCGGTTTATGTGCGCACGGTCGACCTGGTCGGCACCAGCCATCTCAAAAGCCCATCCGGTCTCAACATCACAGTTGATCCCGTAGCCCGTCAGAACAAGAACTTTGACCTTTTCCATCGCTTAATCCCCCGAAAAAAATTAAAAACTCACTGAATATAGCACTTATTCAACCTCTTTTGAATTTTGTCTGCTCTCTTCGATCGTTCTTTTTGCAACAGCGTGGTAGATAAAGAACGAAACGATGTTGACTCCGGCTATACCGATGAATATCCCCTCAGCCTGCCAGATCTTCCCGCAGAGCCAGACAGCCGGGACCAGAAAAATTATCGTCCTCATAAAGTGGAGCATCGTAGTGCGGATAGGCTTTTGGAGACCGTTTATCACGTTCGAACACATGACGCTGCCTCCTACTGCCGGAAAGGAGAGCGAGTTTATCACCATGTAGGCGGAAATATACTTCAAAACTAAGGGATCTTCGGTGAAAACCCCCGCGATCGGTATCCTGAAAACGAGGAAGATCGCGAAAATCAGGAGCCCCCAGTAGAGCGAAAATTTTTCGCAGAGCCGGAGGACGTCGCTGACCCTGTCGATCCTGCCTGCGCCCAGGTTCTGACCGGTGAAGGGGATGATGACGCTCGATAGCGAGAAGATCCCCATCAGTGCGAGCGAGTCGATTTTGCCGCCGGCTCCCAGCGCAGCGACTGCCGGATCGCCGTAGAAAGCCGTGATCCTGGTGACGATCGCCTGTGATACCGGCATCAGCATCAGCGCGAACGAAACCGGGATACCCAGCCGCAGGACCTTTTTCCACGATTGGAGCGTTACGCCCGGCTTTGTGCCGTTGAAGTCGAACATCCTCATCTTGAAGTGCATGAACGAGACCGTACAGGTTGAGCCGATTATCCTTGCGATCATCGTCGCTATCGCCGCACCCTCGATGCCCATCGCCGGGATCCCGGCAAAGCCGAAAATGAATACCGGGTCGAGGACCGCGTTGAGCGATACGTTGAAGGCTATGATGAGCCCGGGTGTCTTTGTGTCGCCGGTTGCGCGGATAGCGTTGTCGATGACCATAGCGATCGCCGAGATCGGCATACCGTAACAGCAGATTCTCATGTACTTGATGACGAGTTCGAGCGTCTCTCCGCGTGCTCCGAGGGCGTAGAATATAGGTCTGATGGTGAAGAGCCCGACGACGCCGAAGAGGGTTCCGGTCGCAATGATGAGAAATAGGCTGTCCGTCGAGATCCTTTTCGCCTCTGAAAAATCCTTCTGACCGATCGCTTTGGCGATCGTCGCGCTAGTGCCCAGCCCGATCCCGAAAAGGAAGTGGTTGACCAGCATGACGACAGGAAATGTGTAGCTCATCGCCGCCAGTTCGAGAGTCCCGAGCTTCGAGACGAAGTAGGTGTCGGTCAGGTTGAATGCGGTGAGGGCAATATGACCGATGAGCATTCCGAGAGCCATCCTGAAAAGGATCGGCGCGATGTTTCCTGATGTGATATCGTGTTTCGTCTGCAAGCAAATACCTCAAAAGCGTGGTAAGTTAGCACTAAATGTTGTTATAATCAAAACTTTAGAGTACAATAGGTGCGTTTTTTTCGAGAAAGTGTTTGCAGATAATGATCGACCCTAAAAATTACTTCACGCTCAACGCTATCCTGGAAGCGAGAGAGCTTATCAAGCGCAACGACGGCAACGAGATCGTTATGATCGGTACCTTTGACGCCGAAGGTCTTGTCAGCGAGCTCCGCTGCGCCGCGATGGGCAACTCCTACTCTGTCCCAGCCGTCATCGCTGCTGCCGAGCAGGGCGAAGTCCTGATCCACAACCATCCGAGCGGTGATGTGAGACCGAGCAGCGCTGATCTGGATGTCGCTGCGCGTGCCGCCGAGAGGCGTATCGCGTCGTTCATCCTGGATAACGCAGTCACCACGATGTTCCCTGTCGTAGAGCGTTTTTCGCACGAAAACGACGAGATCGTCCCGCTCGACGAGGAGGAGGTCGCATCTGTCCTCGGCAAAGACGGGGCGCTTGCGCAGGGTAACCCCGGATTCGAGTTCAGGGCGCCGCAGGTCGAAATGGCTCTTCGCACTGCGGAGGCTGTCAATAACTCGGAGATCCTTGTCGCGGAGGCGGGGACCGGCATCGGAAAGAGCTTCGCCTACCTTGTACCGATCCTGCTCTACGTCTCGAAAAACAAGGGGAAAAAGGCTGTCGTCAGCACATCGACGATCGCGCTGGAGGAGCAGCTTTCGGATAAGGATATCCCCTTCCTGCTCAAAAAACTGGGGATCAGCGATATCGACACGGCGGTCCTGAAGGGGCGCGGCAACTACCTCTGCAAGAGGCGCTACACAAACTTCAGGATGAACAGCGCACAGTCTGAAGTGACTGAGGATAGAAGTAAACAACGCATTGAAATAATTAACGAAATCGACACATGGATGGGGCAGGTGAACGACGGGACGCGGACGACAATGAACTCTGCCGTCGCCGGCGACATCTGGAGCGAGATCTGTTCGGACGAGCTCTCATGCGAAAAGAGCAGATGCCGCTTTTTCAACACCTGCTACTTCTTCAAGGCGAGGCGCAAGGCGAATTTCGCGTCGCTTATCCTGGTGAATCACCACCTCCTGATGGCTGATGTCGCGGTCAGGGAGGAGAACGACGAGATGGAGGGGGAGTGCGTTGGCATCCTGCCGGGCTTCGATATCCTGGTCATCGACGAGGCGCACAACATCTTCAAAAGCGCCATCAGCTTTCTGGGCGAATCGGTCTCGACGGTAAGCTTTACGCGGCAGTTGAACCGGCTCCACAACAGGAACAGCGGCGGTCTGCTGCCGAAGATACTCAACAACCTTGCGAAGAGGGGGCAGGCGGAGGCTGTCGAAAAGGCGATAGTGCTGCTTTCCGGGCTTTCGCAGAAGTTCGCCAACTCGATCGTCCCTGAGCTTTTCTCGGTCCTCGGCAATGACGACGAGGGGATGTACGAACTCGACGATCCTGAAATCAGATCCCGGATGCTCGAGACTCTGAACATAATCATCGCTGCCGTCGGCGAGGCGGTCGCTCTTCTGAAACCTGTGATAACCGTGCATCGCGACGAGGATGAGGCTATCGAGCACAGGACCCCGCAGGACGACCTCAACCGTTCGCTACTGATCGAGGCAGCGGGCGCACTTTCAAGGATCGAGGCATATGCCGGATTTTACTCGGAATTCTGCCTTAAATCCGATGTCAGCGAGAGCGTCTTCTGGGGAGAAAGGGAGCAGAAAACGGCGCTTGCGCTGACTGTGACACCGCTCAATGTCCAGAGGCTCATCGCGAAGTATCTTTACGAAAAGATCCCGGCGATCGTAATGACTTCGGCGACCCTCACGACCAGCCGCGATGAAAACGGATACGACTTTTTCTTCAGGGAGAGCGGGCTTTCCGAGGTCAAAAAACGCCGGATAGTCCCGATAATCCTGGACAGCTGCTTCGATTTTTCGACCCAGGTCCAGGCGTACGTCTGTTCGGATCTTCCCTCTCCGGCCGACAACAAGGCGCTTTTCGACGACCAGAGCATCGACGCGGTCGATTCCATCATCAACGCATCACGCGGCGGCGCACTTGTCCTCTTCACATCGATCAAACACAGGGAGGAGGCTGCGCGGCGGGTCTTCGGGCTGGGCTTCGACGTCCTCTGCCAGGGCAGCACGGGAAACTCTTCGATCATGCGGAAGTTCCGCGACAACGTGAACTCTTCGCTGCTTGCGACCGATACCTTCTGGGAGGGCATCGACATGAAGGGGGCGACCCTGAGGAACCTCGTGATCGTCAAGCTCCCCTTCAGGTTCCCGACCCATCCGTTCGTCAAGCGCTACATCAGAAAACTGGAAAACGAGCTCGGGCAGAAGGGTTTTATGATCTACACGCTGCCGAATGCGGTGATCAAGTTCAAGCAGGGTTTCGGCAGGCTGATACGGACAAAAAACGACATCGGAACGATAACTGTCCTCGACAACAGGCTTGTGGACAAGTACTACGGCAGAGACTTTGTCAAGGCTGCGCCGCGCGGTGTGAAATTCCAGTATTTGAGGACTGCGGAGGTCGCGGAGAGCATCCGCAGATTTTTTTCTGACTGATTTTTCGTAAAAACGGAGCCTGAAATTTACAAATAGATGGTCAAAGGTTTTTTTAAAAATGATCCGGTGGAGAGGCTGAGCGACGGCGAGCTTGTCAAAAGGGCTCTCCGTGGTTCTAAGGAGTGCTGGCGTGAGCTGGTCGGGCGCTATTCGAAGATG
>JAGAAT010000089.1 GCA_017615095.1 bacterium | reverse complement strand
CCGCAGGAAAAAGCGGTAAAAACGACCGAAGGGGCAGTTCTTGTTTTTGCCGGAGCAGGTTCGGGAAAAACGCGCGTCATAACTCACAGAATCGCGTGGCTTGTAGACGGAATAGGTGTTAAGCCTGAAAACATCCTCGCCGTGACTTTTACGAACAAGGCTGCCAGAGAAATGCGGGAAAGACTGCATTCTCTCCTCAATGATGAAGAAAAGTCATCAGGCGTCACTCTCTGCACTTTTCACGCGCTCGGTCTTTCGATTTTGCGCGCTGAACATGATAAGATAGGTTATCCTGCCGATTTCACGATATATTCTCCTTACGAACAGAGTGAACTGATGAAGCGCGTCATGGCCGAAGAAAAGGTCTCGGCTGAACGCTTTTCTGCCCAAGCGATAGTTTCAGCCGTTTCAAAGATGAAAAACGACCCGTCGCTTCGGGAAAAGACATCGTTTCTGGTTTCAAACCTTACAAATGCGGTCGCAAACAGGCTTTTCGAGCCTTACTGCAGGGCGATGAAGGTGCGTGCCGCGCTTGATTTCGACGATCTGATCACTCTGACTCTCGGTCTTTTGAAAAACGATGACTCTGTCAGGCTTAAATACGCTTCAAAATATAAGTATATAATGGTCGACGAATATCAGGATACCAACCACGCACAGTTCGAGTTCGTCAAACTCCTCTCTTCCGTCCACAAAAACATCTGCGTCGTAGGCGATGACGATCAGAGTATCTACAGCTGGCGGGGTGCGAATGTCGAAAATATCCTCAATTTCGAGCGCGATTTTGAGAATGTAACGATCGTGAAGCTCGAGGAAAACTACCGTTCGATAAGCGAGATCGTCGATACTGCCGGGACCCTTATCGCCCACAATGCGAAACGCAGTCCGAAAAAGTGCTTCGCATCGAGAAAAGGCGGTGCGGGCGAGGGGATAAAGGTCGTGAGAAAGCATAATGAAAAGGAGGAAGCTGAGTTCACGGCCGAAGAGATAATGAAGTGGAAGTCGGAAGGGGTCAAATACAACGACATCGCGGTGATCGTCCGTGCCAACTTCCAGACCCGTTTTTTTGAAGTCGCCTTTTCGCAGTTCGGCGTTCCGTTCGTTGTTGTCGGAGGCAGCCGCTTTTTTGAAAACAAGGAAATCAAGGATATTTTAGCCTACATCAGGATCCTTCTTAATCCGCACGACGAAATAAACCTGCGCAGGATAATCAACTATCCGGCCCGCGGGATCGGCAGCGGCACAATGGAAAAATTCTTTTCTACTGCAGATTCGATGAAGATCCTGCCGATGCAGATGCTTGACGATTTCAACATATACAGAACGCTTTTCAGCACTGAACAGGCCGCAGCGCTCGGCGGTTTTTCGCTTTTGCTGCACGAACTTGAAGAAAAATTCGAATCGGCCGATCCGATGCAGTTTACCGCTTTTCTTGTCCAGCAGACAGGGATCGAAAACGAGATAAGGAAAAGTGCCGAAAACGAGGATATCGCTCGTATAAAACTCGACAACATTTCCGCTTTTTTCGATGCCGTATCGACCGATCCGTCGCTGCCGGAACACAAGACAGCGAAGTCGTTTTTTGCCCGTTTCGTGAACAATGTCTCCCTTCTGGGAAGCGGAGAAGAGGAAAGCAGGGAAGGGAAAGTGACGATAATCACGGCTCACAGCGCGAAAGGACTTGAGTTCGACAGAGTTTTTATCCCGGGATTTTATCAGGGCGGATTCCCGAACCACCTTGCAATAGAGGAGTTCAACGTCGACGAAGAGCGCAGGCTCGCTTATGTCGCATTCACGAGAGCCAGAAGGCGGCTTGTTATAACGATCCCTGACACAGTCTCTTTCCGCGGCAACAGCAGGAATACAGAGCCTTCAGTTTTTATTAAGGAATCCGGTCTTAACGGAGAAAAATACGGCGGGCCGCCGGCGGATATGTCGAAAATGATCGAAGAGATGCTTGCAAGGATCAAAAAACAGGATTAAAATACCGCCCGGTTTTAGGATTTTTTATAATTAAGGAGGATTTTATGAAAAAAAATTCACTTGTTGCAGTTTTGATTTTTGCGCTTTTTTTCTTTGTTTCATGCGGCGGAGACAACGATGAAGGTGATACCGCTGTTGATACCGGCGACACTCAGAACGATACGGACACCGGTGACGGCGATTCTGCTGATTCAGGTGACGCGGGTGACACCGATACCGCAGAGCCGACAAATCCCGGCGAACCGACTGAACCAACCGAACCTGGCGAACCGACTGAGCCTACCGAATCTACCGAGCCGACTGAGCCTGCCGAGCCGGGTGAACCCACGAACATTGACCCGGGTGAATGCCCTGTTATCAGCATCAACTTTATGAAATTTGAAACTTCTTTTGACAGTTACGCTTACTATACTGGAGTTTACGCGCCAAATACCGGCAGTGCTACGGATGATGAAATCGATTTTGAGATTTTCAGCGAAACTGCGGCTGGAACCTACGATCTTTCCGAAGGTTACAATGTTTCCTACAGTTCATGTGCTCAGTGCATCCTTGTTTACGAAGACATCGTCTACGACAACGAAGGTTACTTCGAAGGCGCAGGCAGATACTATTATCCTGAAAGCGGCACGATGACCGTAAATTCCTTCTCGTACGATTCAGGATCTCTCAACGTCACACTTGAAAATGTAAAACTCATCGAAGTTACAAGAGAATACGACTCCGAAAGCGACGGATTCAAATCAGAACCGGTCGAAAACGGCAGCTGTCTTGTTATTCAGAATACGACTTTAAATATCTGACGGGATCACGTAATCACGAGATCTCGGGACCAAAAAAATCAAAAAGAATTATTCAGCTTTCGGATTTTCGACTTTTCCGATGAAGAGTATCGATCCCGTTCTGTCGTCGCGGATCACGAATACGAAAGGACGGTCTGCGTAGAATCCGGCAGGCATCGCGTTTTCGCCGTATTCAACAGCCGTGACGGCAGCAGCTTCGGTGCCCGATTCGTTGACTTCGATGAAAGTCTTGTGAAGGATGTCGGAAATGAAAGGATCGTGCGGAGCTTCGGCGATATTGTAGAATCCGCCTTCAACAAACGCCTTTTCCATGCCGAGTTCCTTGAAAATGTCGACAAGTGACTTCGAGTATTCGAACTTGAATT
>JAGAAT010000002.1 GCA_017615095.1 bacterium | reverse complement strand
GGTCTTGAAGAGCCCGAAAGCGGAAAAGTCGCGATAAACAAATCGGTCAATGTCGCTTTTTTGAGCCAGATCCCTGAAGTAAATCCTGATGACACGATCGCAGACCACATATTTTCCGGAAACGATGAAAAGCTGAGTCTCATCAAGCGTTACGAGATGGCTTGCAGCGGCAACGGGGGCGAAAACGCGCTTGAACTTTCCGAAAAGATAGACGCTCTTAACGTGCGAAGCTATGAATCGGAGATCAAGGCGATACTTACCCGCCTCGGGATAACCGACCTCACCTTGAAAATGGGCGAACTTTCGGGCGGAATGGTGAAAAAAGTGGCTCTGGCGCAGTGCATAGTCAAGGATTCGGGGCTTCTTCTGCTCGACGAGCCGACCAACCACCTCGATATCGAGACGATAGTCTGGCTTGAAGAGTATCTCAAAGAGACTAAAAAAGCTGTCATCATGGTTACTCACGACCGCTATTTCCTTGATGCTGTATGCACTTCGATCTACGAGATCGAGGGCTCAGATCTCTTTCACTACAAAGGCTGCTACGATTACTATCTTGAGAAGAAATCAGAATATTTTCAATCACTTGTTGCAAACGAAGAGCGCGTGAGGACTATTCTCAGGCGTGAGCTTGCATGGCTTGCGCGGGGACCCAGAGCGCGTGCCACGAAATCGAAAGACCGCATCGAAAACATTCAGAAAATGATGCAGCGAGAGAAACCTGAAGAGGAAAAAAACATTGAGCTTGCTGTGCAGGGAAAAAGGATCGGCAAAAAGATACTCGAGATGAAAAATATCTCCTTCGACTGGAACAACTCGCCGATTTTAAAGGATTTTTCGTTTGCATTCAAAAAGGATACGCGCCTCGGCATTGTCGGCAACAACGGAAGCGGAAAAACCACTTTTCTCGATATACTCACCGGCAGACTTGCTCCCAAAAGCGGCGAATATGACCTCGGCATAAACACCGAATTTTCATACTTCGACCAGATTTCGCGCGACCTTCCTGACGATATGCGCCTTATCGATTTCGTAAAATCGAAGGGAGAAAACATAACTCTTGCCGACGGATCAAAGATCTCGGCAGCTCAGATGCTCGAAAAATTCCTGTTCGATCCATCAGTCCACTACACGAAGATAGAAAAACTTTCGGGCGGCGAAAGGCGCCGGCTTTATCTCGTCGCGATACTTATGAACAACCCGAATTTCATAGTTCTCGACGAGCCGACAAACGATCTCGATATCAAGACGCTTTCGGTGCTTGAAGACTTCCTTTCATCGTTCGCAGGACCGATCGTCGTCGTAAGTCACGACCGGTATTTCCTGGACAGAACGGTCGATACGCTCCTGATTTTCAGGGGTAACGGCGTCATCGAAAGTTTCGTAGGCAAGGCTAGCGAATGGATCGAACAGGAGCGCAAGAACGCAAGGACCGAGCAGAAAAAGACGGCAAAAACCAAAGAAGATGCGGTGAAACCGAGGACTTTGCAGGCTGGTGCGCCGAAACTGACATACTCTCAGCGGATAAGGCTTGCCGAACTAGAAAAACTTATCCCCGAGACCGAAAACGAGATCGCCGAGATCGAAAAAAAGATGGCAGACTACGAAGAAAACAGGAACAATATGACGGAACTTTCCGAAAAATACGCGAAACTCAAGTCAAAGTACGATTCTATGTTTGAAGAATATGCCGAACTTTCGGAAAAGGAGTAGGGCGGGGATCAGTTCATCGAGCCTCTGATGCCCGGGTTGCCCATGGGGTTAACCCTCTCTTTGTGCCAATTTTCCCAAAATTTCCTCGAGCCGGGCAAGATCTTCATCGGTCGTTGACCAGCTGGTTGCGAACCTGACGACGGTGTGAGTGTCGTCGTATTTTTCCCAAAAACTGACGCAGACCTCCTTTTCGAGCTCCTTCAGGAACGAATTTTCAAATATCACGAACTGCTGGTTGGTAGGGGATTCGTAGAAGAATTTCATATTGAATGATTTAAGTATTTTCAATAGCTTATCCTTCATAAGATTTGCGTGTAGACCTATCTTTAAATAGAGGTCGGATGTGAACAGCGCCTCGAACTGGACACCCAAAAGCCTGCCCTTTGCAAGAAGTGCGCCGTGCTGCTTGGCGATGGTCAGAAAGTGTTCCGGCATGTTCTTTTTCGTGAAGACTATCGCCTCTCCGCAGAGTGTTCCGGCTTTGGTCCCGCCGATGTAGAAGATGTCAGTCAGCTTTGCGATACCGGCAAGCGTCAGATCTGTCCTGCTGCTTGTGATCCCGTAGACAAACCTTGCTCCGTCGAGGTAGAGCGGGATCCTGTATTTTCTGCAAACTCTTGAAATCGCTTTGAGTTCAGACTCGGAATAGAGGCTGCCGTACTCTGTCGGATGTGAAATGTAGACCATTCCGGGGTAGACCATGTGCTCGCGGTTCCCGTCGGCGTGGAATGTTTCAAGATAACTTTTCAGCTCCCTTGCATCGATCTTTCCTTCATGCTGGGGCAGGGTCAGGACTTTGTGTCCGCTGTATTCGATCGCGCCGGCTTCGTGGACTCCGACATGACCTGTTTCGGCGGCAACAACACCTTCGTAGCTTTTCAAAACTGCTGAAATCACAAGCTGATTCGTCTGAGTGCCGCCCGTTGCGAGAAAAATCTCCGCATCCTGACAGCCGCAGGCGTTCCTGATCATCGCTACAGCGTTTTTCGTGTGAGAATCAAAACCGTATCCGGGTTCTACCTCGGAATTTGTCTCGATTATCCTCTTCAATATTTCGGGATGTACTCCGTTTATGTAGTCGCTTTCAAATGAAATCATTATGTTGCCTGATGCCTCCTAAAATTCACCGCGGACGCCGATCGTTCCCAAAATCGGCACCAGACGGAGTTTTGTTTTTTGCGAAAAGTCCGAGTTCCAGATGATGTCAACATCGGATTTCGACCCTTTGGCATCGGCATAGAGCCCGATCTTGATCTTCTGCGCAAAGAAGAGGTATTCGAAGCGGAGAGAGTAGGAGATCGAGTTGGAGAGGCGCATAGAGTTGACGTTTTCAGGCGAGACGACCGGAAGGTAGATCCCGCTGTCCGTTAGCTCTTCCGTTGCTGTGTACTCTGAAAGCAGAATGCCGCTTGCTACTGCCAAACTGCCGGAAATATTGATCCTTCTTATCAGATTGTATGAGAATGCAGCCTTGAAAAGGTGCGGTATGTCGCCGTCGGCTCTGCGTTCTTCAGCGCCTTCGAAATCCGTTCTGCGGCTTCTCAGGAAGGTGTAGGATGCCCAAACCGAGACCGATTTGTCTGCGTAACCGATTTTGGCTTCAGCGCCGGCTGCCCAGCCCTTTCCGCTGTTTTCGTAATCTTTTACGCTAGTCTGTGAACGGCGGATGAGGTTGTAAAAATACTTGTAAAAACCTGCGAAGTCGCCGAAAAATCCGTTGCCTTTGAGTGCAAAGCCGAGCCGTGCGTGTGCCGAATTTTCGTAACCGAGCCCGGTGGTGCCGAGCGATTCTGTAGTGATTTCATACTGCGGACGCTTTGAGTAGAGACCGCCGGAAATGTAGAGTTTTGCCGGTTTTGCAAGCGTGAACGCCATGAAGAGCCTTGGATCAGCAGCCCAGCGGAAGGTACCTGAGTGGTTCAGATTTCCTGAGAGATTCACGCCTGGAACAAACTCGACTCCGGCTTTATCGAGACGGTACTTGATATAGAGCGAAGGCTGGAAATATCCGGAATCATTGCCTGACTGGAGGTTTTCGACCTCCCTTGCCGCGCCAGTTTCGCCTTCGATCGGAAGCAGAAGAGAGGCTGTGTCGGTCGTGAAGAGCCCACCTGCAAGTGTCACTCCGAAGTCGAGAGCGTGGT
>JAGAAT010000088.1 GCA_017615095.1 bacterium | reverse complement strand
GATATGAAGAGAACTGCACGCTACCTCAAGATCATAAAAGAGGAAAAGCTTGTCGAGAACGCTGCGAAAATGGGAAAAATCCTTCTTGAAGGACTTGAGAAACTTTCCGCAAAAACGAAAGGCAAGATATTCAATGTCCGCGGCAAAGGTCTTCTCTGCGCATTCGACATGAAAGACGGCGCTGCAAGAAACAAATTCATCGAAGACTGCATGAACAAAGAGAACATGATCGTTCTTGCATGTGGCGACAACTCCATCAGATTCAGACCGTTCCTTGACATCAAAGAAGCTGATGTTAAAGAGGGTCTCAAGAGAATGGAAAGAGTTCTTACCGCGAAAAAATAACGTAAGATCTCCTTTGTGACCTTAAAGAGCCGGCTTAGTCCGGCTCTTTTTTTATATTGTAAAAAATTGTATAAGGCTCTCTCTGTGGTATCATGCGGAGTTGAATTTTGCTTAATTCGGAGGGGACTTTGCTTCATATAAATCGAATATATCCGGTTTTGGTTCTTCTGCTTTCGTGCCTGTTCGTTTCATGCTCGTCGAAGGAAAACGCAGCACCTGATCTGACGGTTACCGGCAAGGATGTCGCGCTCTTTCTTCAGAACAAAAAGGCGATCGACCTCATTACGGAGGAGTACGACAAAAAGATATCGGAGGCTCCAGCCGAGATGAAGAATATGCTCGTCGGGCAGGGTAAGCAGGCGATAAACAACTACCTTCAGCTGCACGGGATCGAGCCGGTCTCCTACATGAAGAAGTCGAAAAAGATCATGAAGTGCTACATCGCGTTTGCCAATACGAGCGAGCTCATGCTTGAGAGACGTGCCGACGAACTTCGGAGGAGCAGTTCGAACGAGGAGGAATACGAGCGTCAGGTGGAGCAGCTGAAAAAGGCTAGCGACAAACTTTTTAAAGAGTACACCGCCGATCTGACCGACGCCGAAATCGACGCGATCCGTCCCTATTTCAAGCAGATCGCGGCAGTCATTCAGTAACGGGTCGGTGTAAATATGGAACAAAATCAATCTCTTAATGTTAGAAGGCTTGCAGTGCCGCCTATCGGTGAAAACACCTATATCGTAAACGACGGAAAATTTGCCTTCATCGTTGACCCGGGCGGTCTGCCGGAAGCGGTCATCAAAAACGCATCCGGTTTCGAGGTGCTCTATATCCTGCTGACTCATTCCCATTTCGACCATATCTATGCGCTTCGCGAGGTCGCTGACGCCTTCCCGAAGGCATCTGTCTGCATCCACAGGCTCGACCGGCCGGCGCTCTCTTCGGAGGGGAATCTGGCATATAGTTTCGGCGAGGATTTCAGCTACACCGGCAGGGTCGATATCGAGTTGAGTGACGGGCAGACGCTCGATTTCAACGGCCGTTCGATAAAGGTCCTGCACACTCCGGGACACACGGAGGGCGGAGTCTGTTTCTATATCGGATCGGACGGGCTCCTTTTTTCCGGCGACACGCTCTTCAGATCGAGTGTCGGACGCAGCGATTTCCCGGGCGGAGATGCAGATCTCCTCGAACGGTCGATCCGTGAAAAGCTCTATACCCTGCCTGGGGGAACCAGGGTCTGGCCGGGACATGACGAGCCGACCGACATCGCGTGGGAGCGTCAGAGAAACATGTTTGTGAGGGCGTAGGTGGCGGATGAAGCATCTTGAACGGCTTGAGGCGACATCGATCCACATCATCAGGGAGTCGTACGCAAATTTCAAAAATCTGGGAATGCTCTGGTCGATCGGAAAGGACAGCACGGTCCTGCTCTGGCTTGTGAAAAAGGCATTTTTCGGACATGTCCCGTTTCCTCTGATCCACATCGATACGCACTACAAAATACCTGAAATGATCGAATACCGCGACCGTCTGACCAGGGAGTGGCATCTGAACATGGTGGTCGGCGTCAACGAGGCGGCGCTCGAAAAGAGGGAGACCTTCCCGGACGGCGCTGTCGACAGGATCACCTGCTGCAAAAAGCTTAAGACCGAGGCTCTGCGCGACACTCTTAGCGGAGCCGGCAAGCGCTATATCTTTGACCACGGGAGCGGAAAGTACGTCGTCGATCCTTCGCACGAGCCCTTCACGGCGATAATCCTGGGTATCCGCAGCGATGAGGAGGGGAGCCGTTCGAAAGAGCGCTATTTTTCGCCGAGAAACACCTCTAACGAGTGGGATGTCGGCAACCAGCCTCCCGAGTTCTGGAACCAGTTCAAGACCGATTTCGCACCGGGGACTCACCTTCGGATCCATCCGCTTCTGGACTGGACCGAGCTCAACATCTGGGAGTACATCGAGCAGGAAAATATACCGACCGTTTCGCTCTACTACGACCGCGGCGACGGCTTCCGCTACCGTTCTCTCGGCTGCTATCCCTGCACTTCGCCTGTCGAAAGCAGTGCAAAAAATGTTCGCGAGATCATCGAAGAGCTGAGGAGCGGGAAGTTCGCCAAAATTGCCGAACGTTCAGGCAGAGCGCAGGACAAGGACGACGGCGGCGGGCTCGAGACTCTCAGGAAAGAGGGCTACATGTAGCCTGAACGGAGTTCGCATGAGTACGGTCCTTCCTTCTGACAATATGGTTAAGGTCATCATCTGCGCTTCGATAGATGCGGCGGATGCGAAGTATCAGTTCCTGACTCCCGAGCAGTGGCTCCGCACGCTTCTGATCCTTCCGAAGGCGCGTCAGATCATTCGCGGGCTCGGGCTTGATATCTTTTCAGTCAAGGCGACTCTCGAGGATTTCATCGAAACGGCTGTCCCCAAGACGAACTGGGATGGCGAACTCCACATTTCTGCGGCGCTTTCAAAGGTCATCATGCGTGCCAGACTTCAGGCCGGGGCTTCCGGCAGGGAGTTTTTTGACTGTCAGGATGTGATCCTCGCGATCTATGACGAAAAGTGCTTCGCCTCAGATCTCCTTCGTTCCGGCGGGGTTGACAGGCTCGGGCTTCTGGAACTGGTTTCGCACGGTCTTCCGGCTGACATCTCCGAGAGTGAAGAGGAGAGGCGGCTCGGCGAGGCTGGCGGCGGCATTCTGCGCGAGGTGACGCTTCAGGCGATCAGGAAGCAGAGCGGATCTGTTCTTGAGAGCTTCAGAAATCTGGAAAACCAAACCGGGTCAAAGGAGAAAGTCGTAGAGATCCCTCGCCCTGCTGAGGATAAAACGTGGGATATCTCCGATTTTTCGCAGGATGAGATCGACAGCTTCATGCGTGAGATCGAGGATGAAGAACCGGAAGAACAGCCGGCCGGTCAGATGAAGCGCGGAACGCTGCTCGAGAGCGTTTCTACCGACCTGACGGCGATGGCGTCCGAGGGGCGGCTGGATCCCTTCATCGGGCGCAGCGGGATACTGAAAAGGGTTATTCAGGTGCTTCTGCGCCGTAAGAAGAACAACCCGATCCTGGTCGGCGAACCGGGCGTAGGAAAGACTGCCGTCGTCAACGGTCTGGCAGAGCTGATCGTCGCCGGTGAAGTGCCGGGACCGCTTCTGAACTGCCGGATCCTCTCGCTCAATGTTTCGCAGATAATTGCCGGAACAAAGTTCCACGGCGAGTTCGAAGACAAGATGAAACGGCTTCTTAAAGAGATGGAAGCTGAAAAAGATCTTATTGTTTTTATTGATGAAATACACCAGATCGTCGGTGCAGGCAGTGACGGAGGTTCATCGGTCGACGCTGCCAATATCCTGAAACCGGTGCTCTCGGAGGGATCTGTCAGGTTCATAGGCGCAACGACCTACGAGGATTACCGCAAGCGCTTCGAGCGTGATTCTGCGCTGGTCCGCCGTTTCCAGAAAATCGATGTGCCGGAGACCGACGGCGAGGAGAGCTTCAAGATCCTGAAGGGGCTCCGCGAAAGTTATGAAAAGTTCCACAAAACACAGTTCACCGACGACTCTCTGCGAGCCATGGTCGAGCTTTCGGCGAGGGTCTTGAACGACAGGTTCCTGCCTGACCGCGCCATCGATCTGATGGACGAGGTCGGTGCGGCGAACTCGATGGAGAGGCGTCCCAGCCCGAAAATCAAACGCGAGCATGTCGAAAAAACAGTCGCGTCGATGTCAGGCAAAAAACAGGAGGCTGCTGCTGTCGATATGAGTCAGCTCGTGAACGGGCTCGAGGAGAAACTCAGGGCAAAAATTTTCGGTCAGGATGCCGCTCTGCATGAGGTCATCCGCGCTGTCAAACGCGGTTACGCCAGCTTCAAGAGGCAGGACAAACCGGTCGCATCGTTCCTTTTTGCAGGCACGACCGGTGTAGGAAAGACCGAGCTTGCGAAGGTGCTTGCCGATTCGCTGGCGATCCCGCTTCTTCGCTTCGACATGAGCGAATACCAGGAAAAGCACACTGTTTCCAAGCTCTTCGGCGCACCTCCCGGGTATGTCGGCTACGACGAGGGCGGGCTGATGACAGAGGCTGTCCGCAAAAATCCGTCATGCGTGCTTCTGCTCGACGAGATCGAAAAGGCGCACGGCGACATCTACAATTCGCTGCTCCAGATCATGGATTACGCGACTCTCACCGACAACGCCGGAAGGAAGGCGAACTTCTCGAACGTGATACTTGTTATGACATCGAATGCCGGTGCGAACGAGTTCAGCAGGCGGCAGAGCGGCTTCGGTGAGTGGACCTCAAAGTCCAGTGTGCTCGAGGAGGCGATCAGGCGGACCTTTACCCCAGAGTTCAGGAACAGGCTCGACAAGATCGTCTACTTCTCGCCGCTGACGCCCGAAACTGTGCGGCTCGTCGTCAAAAAATGCGTGGACGAACTTTCGTCAAGGCTCGCCAGCAGACATGTTTCAGTCGAAATTTCCGGGCGTGCTGTCGATTTTCTTGCAAAGATCGGATTTTCCAGGGATTTCGGCGCAAGAGAGACCTCGAGGATCGTTGAAGAGAGGCTGGAGGCTCTGCTTCTCGACGAAATACTTTCCGGCTCTTTGAAAAACGGCGGAAAGGCGCAGATCGACATTGATGACAATGATGTTTTATATCTTGCTGAAAAGAGGTGACCAAATGAATTTTAAGAAGATTTTTCCGATCCTTGTTCTGATTGCTTTGATTTTCGGATGCGCTACTGCTGAAAAAAAACAGAATGAAAACGGAGAGCTCGGCGAGGCGGAACTCAGCTATCTTGCCGACGAATCTCAGCACCGCACATTTCTGAACTCGGTTGAAAGCGAGGATGCGGTACTTCGCAAAGTCTCGAAGAAAGCTTTAATAAATTCAGAAGGTTACGATAAACTCGAAAAACTGATGGCGCGAGAGCTCGAATCGGGCAAAGGTGTCGGGATCGCAGCTCCGCAGGTCGGCGTGAACAGGCGGCTCATCATCGTCCAGAGGCTCGATAAGGAGGATCATCCCTTTGAGTTTTACTACAACCCCGAAATCGTGAAGAGAACAGGAGAACAGAAAGAGGGCTGGGAGGGCTGCCTTTCGATCCCGGCCGGCTTCGGAAAGGTCATGCGCTGGTACGATATAGATCTTGAATACGACAAGCTTAAAGATGACACTGTCGTAAGAGAACATGAGAAAATCCAAGGGTTTACGGCGGTGATCTTCCAGCACGAGATCGACCATCTGGACGGAGTTCTCTTTATCGACAAAAAGAGCGACGAGCCTCTGATGCCTAAGGAGGAGTACTACGAGATGAGGAGAAAGGAGAAGGAGGCTGCGTCGAAAAGCGAGGCTGAATGATTTTTGTGTTTTATGAGCCAGGACGGATTCGCCTGGCTTAGGATAACTTATTGAATTGATTGAAATTTTAGGAGGAAATCATGGCTGAATGGACAACTGCTGTAACATCGATCAAACCGAATGAAATTTTGATTCGCGGCTATGCGATAGAGGAGGTTATGGAAAAACTCAGCTTTGCCGAGGCGGTATATCTGATCCTCAAGGGCGAGCTTCCGACCAGAGAGGAGGGAAGGGTTTTCCAGGCTGTTCTGGTTTCTTCGATCGACCACGGCGTAACGCCTCCGAGCGCACTTGCGACCCTCAATTCGACATCGACAGGCGCACCTCTCAACGCTGCTGTAGCATCAGGACTTCTGGCGATAAACGCATTTCACGGCGGAGCTATCGAGAACACGATGAAGATGCTCAAATCGGCGGCAGAATTCTGCGGGAACGAGCTTGATCCGAACAAGGTTGAGGAGTTCGTAAAGCAGAAAATCGAGCAGAAGTTCAGATTCCCCGGTCTCGGCCACAGAGTCCACACCGAGGATCCGAGGAGCGTAAAACTTGCCGAGATCTGCTTCAAAAACCTTCCCGAAGAGAAGCTTTTCTTCATAAAACTTGCTAAAATGATTGAAGAAAAACTCTTTGCAGTCAAGGGGACCAAGCTCCCTGTAAACGTTGACGGAATGATCGGTGCCGTCCTTCTGGCTCTCGAGATCCCGGCTGAGCTTGCAAACGGTATCTTCATGATCTCTCGTGTTCCCGGTCTCATGGCACACTATGTCGAGGAGAAGACGACCCAGAAGCCGATGCGCAACATCGACCAGAAGGCTGCTGTCTACAACGGACACGAAAAGAGACATATCGACTAACAAACTGATCCCACAAAATTTTTGAGGTCTGAATCAATGAAAATCAAGCTTACGGTTCTGTTGTTCGTTCTCTGCACTCTTCTTTTCCAGGGGTGCGCTCATACGGATCAGAACTCCGATTCAAAGCGCGAAAATCTGCCGACGATATCCGTCATCGTGAACGGGACCGACAACTTTTCGCAGGACTCGATGGATCTGCTGCGGAATTATCTCAGGCAGTATTTTGCGGTTTACGATTCCGTGCGTGACGCCAAAGCCGATCCTTTTGTCAGCAAAATCGTTTCGTTGGACGGCAACGCGATCGATAACGCCCGCAATCTGGCATTTACGCTCGGCACGGAATATTACGCAACGGTGAATGTCGTCTCCGGGACCGAGGTCACGCTCACGATTTTTGAGACGGCGACTTCGGATATCGTAGCCGCTGCGACCGGAAAGGGCA
The DNA here is from genome assembly GCA_017615095.1 of bacterium. Lineage (GTDB taxonomy): Bacteria > UBP6 > UBA1177 > UBA1177 > UBA1177 > UBA1177. The sequence goes on along the minus strand of JAGAAT010000088.1, from coordinate 4,006 downwards.
GGGAGGATCTCAAACAGCAGGCTATTCAAAATGCGATCAATGAAATCAAAAACTTACAAAGCCGATTGGATGAAAGGAAGGCAACCGGAAAGCCCTATAAAGTCATCCTGCTCTCAAGCGCGGAAGACGGCGGCGGAGCAGACCGTGCGGTCTCGTCGGAGCTGAGGATCCTCTCCTGCGACCAGAAGGTCCAGCGGAGTGCCGTCGGAAATTCAGTCTACAGCTATCTCGTTTTCGTGAAGAGGATCCCGACGGCTTACGATCTTTTTCAGGCTCTTAAAAGTGACTACGACCGGGCAGGAGGGATGGAGAGCGTCAGGGATATCGGACCGTTTCTTGTGATAAAAGCGGCATCCAGCGGCGAAATCGAGTTTTCAATGCTCCAGGATGGCGGAGAATCCGGCTCCGATGCACCCAAAAGCAACCTGTGCGGCGAAGAGGGCTGTAAAGCCGGCGATATAGTAAAATTCGGCCGCTACGAGCAGGACAACGACGGAACCAACGATGTCGAGCCGATAGAGTGGCGCATCCTCGAGATAAATGGCGACAAGGCTCTGATCCTGAGCGTCAAAGGTCTTGACGCAAGGCGCTTCAACCCTGAAAACTCGGGCAACAGCTATTCTGTCAGCGAGATCCGCAAGTGGCTCACCGAAACATTTGTCGATTCAGCCTTCACGAGTCGGGAAAAATCGAGGATCGAACCAGGGCAGAACAGGGATCTTGTCACGCTGCTGACATCCGAAGAGGTCGAACGCTACCTCCCCGAAAAATGCGACCGTGTCGTCTATCCCACAGCCTACGCGAAGGGCAAAGGTGCCTATGCCGTCGGAAACAGCTCATGCGACGGAGCAGGTCCTGATGCCGGCTGGTGGTGGCTGAGCTCGAAAGGTTCAGGCAACGAGTTCGCGATGATCGTCAACTTCAACGGCGATATCGGGAACAGCGATGTCTACAACCCCGGTTACACAGTCCGTCCGGCTCTCTGGATCAGGATGTGAGTTTTTATGTATTTTTTCGCAGACGCGCTCCGGCACGTCTCAATTTCAATAAGGAGGAGAATATGAAGAAAATTTTTGTCAGTTTTGCTGTTCTTGCAGCAATGCTTCTGATGATTTCGTGCGGCGGCGGTTCGACGACAGGTGACAACACCGACACGGGCGACACCTCAGCTGATGGAGACTCTGTCGACTCTGGATCAACGGACACCGGAACAACGGAACCGACAGATACTGGCACTACCGAGCCGACCGATACGGGAACAACAGAGCCGACAGATACCGGAACCACTGAGCCGACTGACACCGTTGAGCCGGACACGGCTCCCGACGGCGGCGACACCGCTCCAGTACCAGATGGGGATAACGGTGACTCAACTCCTGATGGCGGAGACACGGAACCTGACAATGACTATCCTCAGACTCCGTGCGATCCGAACCCGTGCCTTAGTGACGTTAATTCGACCGGAGTCTGCACAATAAACAATAACAGCTTTGTCTGCGGTTGCAACTCAGGCTACATCTTTGACGGCACACTCTGCATCAAAAGCCTTCCCGAGTGCAGTCCTACAAGTGATACTCCTTGCATTGACTTTGCGAAAGGTCTGATCTGGTCTGCGAAATCTGAAAACAAAATGCCGTGGAACGATGCCCTCAATTACTGCCAGAACCTGACAGAAGGCGATTTCAACGACTGGCGGCTTCCAAGTATTAATGTTTTGAAAACACTTGTTCAAAACTGCTCATCATGCGCCAACGAAGATTACACCGGAAAATACTCTAAATTCGGAGACACTGTTTATCTCTGGTCATCTTCCGAAGGTGAAGATTCTACTGCTCAGAGCATTTATTTTTCCGATGCAGGCACTTATTCAGTAAGTATTGACACAAATGTCAATGTCCGCTGCGTCAGAAGAGAAACAGAATCAAGACAGAGAAACTGCACTGGACTTATAGAAAATTCTGTGTGGAATACCGCTACTCAAATAACCCAGACTTGGGATTGGCAATATGGATACTGGCGTAATTCGTCAAAAGGCTGGTATAACACGGATACAAGCACCAGCGAATGCCACTTCAAATGCAAAAGCAGCTTTTTCTACGACGACGGCCAGTGTGTAAACCCATGTGATCAGAACCCATGCATCAACATTGGTGAAACCGGTACCTGTGTAGGAAAAAGTGCAGAGGAATATAGATGCGAATGTGAAGACAACTATTTCTGGAACGGCTCTTCGTACTGTTTAAATCCGTGTGAGCCGAATCCGTGCACAGGCATAGGTGAAACCGGCATCTGTGTCGGAACAAGCTCAGGATATAATTGTGAGTGTGAAGATAACTACGGCTGGAGTTCAGATTTATATAAGTGTATAAAAAACCTGTCATGCCAGAACAAGCCATGCAATATTCCGAATTCAACCGGAAAATGTACCCCTGTCGCAGAAACTCAATATCTCTGTGAATGTAAAGAAAATTATTATTGGTGGGGTGAAAAGGACGGCTGCACAACACAAAAACCGGTTTTTGGCAACATCTGCACAGGTCAGACAAGATGTTATGGGGGTACAGAAAACACTTGCCCGACTTCATCGACTGATTATTACTTCGGGCAGGATGCTTACTACGCAAGTCTTGGCAAATGTACTCCTCAGAGTTTCACCTTTTCGCCGATTTCAGGACAGAAAGTTGTTTTTGACAACAACACTGGGCTTATGTGGCAACAGATAATTCCGACAGATAGATATGAATGGGATGCTGCCATTTCATACTGCAACAACCTGACTTATGCCGGATATTCCGATTGGCGGCTTCCGACACCGCAGGAATTTCTGTCAATTTTTGATAACTCAAAATTTAGACCTGCAATTGACACGACATATTTTCTGGATACACCATCGTACGTCCCATTCTCCCGATTCTGGTCTTCCTCTACCTACGTCTGCGATACAAGCCTCGCGTGGTACGTTGATTTCGAAGAAGGCAGTGTGCCCAGCGTTGACTATAAAGGAGACCGCAAACAAGTCCGTTGTGTAAGGGGAACAATATTGCCGACAGGTTCATTTGCATCCACGACAGTCCAAGGTGATGTCATCGTGACAGACACCGAAACAGGACTCATCTGGCAGAAAAGTTATGAAACCCAAAAGACCTGGCAAAAGGCTCTTTCCTACTGTGAGAATCTGACTTATGCCGGATATTCCGACTGGAGACTGCCGAACAAAAACGAGCTTGCCTCTCTTGTGAATTATGAAAAACATGACCCCACTTCAGATTTTCCAGACATGCCGAGTCGAAATTTTTGGTCTTCCTCTACCAGCGTCTACTATACAAGCTCCGCGTGGAGTGTGGATTTCCACGATGGGGATGTGAGCGACGAAGGTAAGTCGCTCAATCTCTATGTCCGTTGTGTGAGGTAGAGGTAGAGTTAGTGACCGCAATTTTAGCAATACTTTGTAGAGACGCCATATTATGACGTCTCGAAAAAACACAATGCCGAAGATGTGAGACGCCATGATATGACGTCTCTACAGGTCTCTGCGCGAAGCGGCAGAGAGGATATTCCCGCCTTTAGGCGAGTCTGGGTTTGTCGGAGTCAGCTACGACAAAACTACAAAAATTCACGAGTGTGTGATTGAAAAATATAAAGAAAGATTGAGAAGCTTGTGACACCTTTTATATCTCCAAACTGTTGGGGTTCAAAAGGAACTCGAGAATTCCTATGACCGCACAGCCGGATTCATCGTATCGGGCTATAACCGGATTTTTAACGACTACTATTTTTTTGAAAGAATCTTCGGTCTTGCGGAGCGGCTTGGTCTCCTGCTCCCATTTTTCCCGGTCGGGGATGTCGTATGCCGACTGGATATAGTATTTTTTACTTCCGCTCACTGCTACAAAATCGATTTCATAATATTTTCTGCCGCTTTTGCCGTTTTCGCCGGTTTCCCGCGATTCAACGATGCCGACATCGACATTGAAACCTCTTGAACGCAGCTCGTTATAGATAATGT
>JAGAAT010000087.1 GCA_017615095.1 bacterium | reverse complement strand
GCCTTGCCTTCAATGCAGTTTCCCTTGTAGGAATCTATCGGTTTGCCCCAGATATGTCCTTCCGGGCGGAAGCGGTAGCCGTAGATTCTGCCGCGGGTGAGAAGTTCATCTAAGAATTCGGGAGCAAGCGCTTCGTGAAGCTCTTCCGGAACGTAGCGGAGAGCGTTCCTGAGTGAAAGTTCGATCTCGTTTTTGGTGAGAGTGAGCTCTCTTTTCGGAGCGCGTCTGATACCCTCGACGAATTTCGGGTATTCGGGAAGAACGGGGTCAAGTTTGATCGTCATTGCATTTGAAATGTCGAGATTATTGAGCATTTTTTCCTCCTATTTAAGTTGCGTTACATTCTTTCGATAACGTCGATCCCAAGCAGATCGAGCCCGGTTTTTATCACTTCGGCGACAGCTTCGGCGAGGAGCAGCCTCGATTTCAGAAGCGGGAGCTCAGCCTTGAGGATCGGTGTCGAGTTGTAAAAACTGCTGAATTTCTGCGCCAGATCAAAGATGTGGTCGGCAATGAGGTTAGGGCGGTAGAGCTCTGCCGATTTTTCGACAGCCTCGGGGAACTTCAGGATCGAAAGGGCGATCGAGCGCTCGATTTCCGTCTCCAGGAGCAGGTCTGCCGATCTGTCAACTTCAAAGCCCTTTTCGCGGGCGTTCCGTTTTATCGACTGGACTCTTGCGTAGGAATACTGGAGATACGGCGCGGTGTTCCCGTCGAAACTGAGAGCCTTTTCCCACGAAAAATCGATGTTGCTGGTCCGGTTCTGCGAAAGATCCGAATACTTGAGAGCGCCGATCCCGACCGCTTTGGCGATCTTTTTCTTCTCGTCGTCGGGAAGCGTCGGATTTTTCTCTTCGACAACGGCGAGCCCTTTGTTTTCTGCCTCGCGGAAGAGGTCTTTCAGCTTGATGGTGTTGCCGGCGCGTGTCTTCAGGATCTCTCCCTGGAAGGACATCACTCCGAACGGGACATGGACGAACTCCATGTTCCAGCCGAGAAGTCCGGCGATAGTGAATATCTGCCTGAAATGCAGAGCCTGCCTGTCGTCGGTGACGTAGACAGCCTTGTTCATCTTATAGTTGTCGTGCTTGAATTTTATGGTAGCGAGATCGCTCGTTGCGTAGAGGAAGGCGCCGTCCTTCTTGCGGACGATGCAGGGCGGGATGTTCAACTTTTCATCGAAAAATACGACGAGTGCCCCCTCGCTTTCGACCGCGATCTTCCTCTCTTCAAGTTCGCGGATCACTTCGGGCATAAGCGGGTGATAAAATGATTCACCGTAGTAGGTATCGAAACTTATTCCGAGATATTCGTAGATGCGCTTGCATTCGGAAAGGGTTATATCGACGAATTTTTTCCAGAGCGCGAGGTTTTCCGGGTCGCCGTCCTGAACTTTTTTCAGCTCGATCCTTGCAAGCTCGTCGAGTGCCGGATCCTGCTCTGCCGCCTCTCCGAAGGCGATGTATATCCGCTCGAGTTCGGAGATCGGATCCTTTTCGAAATTCTCTCTGTCGAGCCAGCGGTGCCAGCCGACGATCAGCTTTCCGAACTGGGTCCCCCAGTCGCCGAGGTGGTTGTCCGCAACGACCTGATAGCCGAGGAAGCGCATGATCCGCTTCAGGCTGTCGCCTATGATCGTCGTGCGGAGATGCCCGACGTGCATGGGTTTCGCGATGTTGGGCGAGGAGTAGTCGATGACGACTGTGCCTGCCGTGTTTATGTGCGAAAAATCCCATTTCCCGGTGAATGATGATCTGACGAGGTCTGCGGCGTAAGCGTCGTTCAAAAAGACGTTGATGAAGCCCGGACCTGCGATTTCGACCTTTCCGATGAGCCCGTTTTCGGGAAGTGCCGCTACAAGCTGTTCTGCGACTGCACGCGGAGCCTTTTTAAAGACTTTTGACGCCGCCATCGCGAAGTTGGTCTGGTAATCGCCGAATTTTTCATCGGCTGTCGACTGGAAAAAGAGCCTCTGCCAGTCGGAAAAGTCGGGCTGGAGCGTCAGAACCGCCTGCCTGAATATCTCCTCGAGAGCTAAACGGACTATCTTCATCGCGGCACCTAGTCGTAGATCCCTTTGCCCATGCAGCAGCGCTTGAACTTTTTGCCGCTGCCGCAGGGACAGTCGTCGTTTCTGCCGACTTTCGGCGTAGTGCGCTTCGTCGGCTCCTTTTCGACCGGAGTCGTCGTGTTCTTCTGGACCTCAGCCTCCTTCTTCTGCTCCTTCTTCTCGAACTTTTCAACAGCCTCTTCGGTTACGACCTGGACGGAGAAGAGCCTCTTGATCGACTCGAGGTAGATGCTGTCCATCATGTCGTTGAACATCGCGAAGCCTTCACGCTTGTATTCGAGTTTCGGGTTTTTCTGCCCGTAGCCGCGCAGACCGATGCCTTCGCGGAGGTGATCCATGTTCAGAAGGTGACGTCTCCAGAAGATGTCGAGGACCTCGAGAACGATGTGGCGCTCGATCTCCTGACTGAGTGTCGTGTCGAACTGTGAAATCTTCTTGTCGTACTGCTCGAGAAGGAAGTCGTAGCACCTCTGCGCCAGAAGCTGAAGAGCCGGTTCCGGTCTCATGCCGGTGTAGTCGGACGGCTTGAGGATCGGTTCGAAAATCGAGTCGTCGAGCTGTGCCCGCGCCTCCTCGTTGTAGGTCATAACGCTGGCGAGAAGCTCTTCGACCTGTGAGTAATTCCAGTTGACGGGGAGTGAGCGGTCGGGGATGATCGAGGTGAGACCCGAGTTTATGATGCTTTCGATCATGCCGTAGATGACCTGCTTGTTCTTCTCTCCGCCGGTCAGTATGTTGCGTCTCAGCGCGTAGATCGTCTTTCTCTGCTGGTTCATTACGTCGTCGTATTCGAGGACGTTCTTACGGATACCGAAGTTGTGTCCTTCGACCTTTTTCTGTGCGTTTTCGATCGATTTCGAGATCATCTTGTGCTCGATCGGCTGATCATCTTCAAGCCCGAGACGTTCCATCGCCTTGACAAGCCGCTCGCCGCCGAAGATCCTCATCAGATCATCGTCCAGGCTGAGGAAGAACCTTGACGATCCCGGGTCGCCCTGACGTCCGCTTCGTCCGCGCAGCTGGTTGTCGATCCTTCGCGATTCGTGGCGTTCCGTTCCGACGATGTGAAGTCCTCCTGCTGCAAGGACCTCCTTCTTCTCCTCGGCGCAGATCTTTTCATATTTTTCAAGGATATCCTTGTATTCCTGCGATTCGGTGTCCAGTTCCTCCATCACGCTTTCTGCCTCGGCGAGGGCAAGCTTTTCAGGGTTGCCGCCGAGTACGATATCGGTTCCTCGACCCGCCATGTTCGTGGCGATCGTGATCGTGCCCTTTCTGCCTGCCTGAGCTACGACATCGGCCTCTTTCATGTGAAACTTCGCGTTGAGGACATTGTGTTTGATGCCGCGTTCGGTGAGGAGTTTGCTGAGCCGTTCGGACTTTTCGACCGAGACGGTACCGACAAGAACGGGCTGACCCTTTGCGTTTTTCTCGAGTATCTCCTTGATGACCACTCTCTCTTTCGCCTCCTGAGTCTTGTAGATCTGATCAGGCATGTCTTTACGGATCACCGGCTTGTTTGTCGGGATGACCCTGACTGCGAGGTTGTAGATCTCGGCGAACTCGCGGGCTTCGGTATCAGCTGTACCGGTCATGCCGGAGAGCTTGTCGTACATCCTGAAAAAGTTCTGGTATGTGATGGTCGCAAGGGTCTGGTTCTCGCGCTCGACCTTGACGCCCTCCTTCGCCTCGAGAGCCTGGTGGAGACCGTCGCTGTAGCGTCTTCCGTCCATGATCCTGCCTGTGAACTCATCGACGATCATTACCTTATCGACGCCGTCAACGTTCTTGATGACGTAATCGACATCGAGGTGGAACATGAAGACAGCCTTGAGCGCCTGCTGGACGTGGTGTACGAGTTCCAGGTTTTCAGGTGCGTAGAGGTTCTGGACGCCGAGCATACGTTCGACCTTGTAGATACCCTCCTGGGTGAGAATGGCGTTTTTCGCCTTCTCGTCCTTCGTGAAATCCTCCTCCTCGCGGAGCCTTTTGACCACTGCATCGACCTTGACGTAAAGGTCCGTGCTCTCGTCGCTCGGTCCGGAAATGATGAGCGGAGTCCTCGCTTCGTCTATCAGGATCGAGTCGACCTCATCGACGATCGCATAGCGGAGATCGCGCTGGACGTAGTTCCCGATATCGAACTTCATGTTGTCGCGCAGGTAGTCGAAACCGAACTCGCTGTTCGTCCCGTAGGTTATATCGCTGTTGTAGGCGCGGCGTTTTTCCTTCGTGCCCATCCCGTTGAGGATCGTGCCGACGGAAAGTCCGAGGAAGCGGTAGATCCTGCCCATCCACTCGGCGTCACGGCTTGCAAGGTAGTCGTTGACCGTGACAAGGTGCGCTCCGCGGCCCTCAAGCGCGTTGAGGTACATCGGCAGAGTCGCGACGAGAGTCTTTCCTTCGCCCGTCTTCATCTCGGCGATCTTTCCCTGATGGAGAACGATACCGCCGATGAGCTGAACGTCGTAGTGGCGCATCCCGAGGGCGCGTTTTCCTGCCTCGCGGACGACTGCGAAAGCCTCGGGAAGGAGAGAGTCCAGCGATTCGCCGTTAGCTACGCGCTGCTTGAATTCCGCAGTCTTTGCGACCAGATCGGCATCGCTCAGGGGCTGGATCGAAGATTCGAGTTCGTTGATCCTTGTGACCAGCGGACGGATCGATTTCAGATAACGTTCATTCTCCGTGCCGAAAATTTTTCTGATGAGGTATTTAAACATAAAGAACTCCGAAAGTTTTTAAAATTACTTAAATTTTTGCTCAAAAAGAGGTCTCTAGAACTTGAAGAGACCGTTAAGCTGCGACTTTGCGTCGATCTCCTCGCTGCCGTCGTCGCCCTCGTCCTTCACGAACTCGAACGATGCGCAGAAGTTCGCCTTGTCGCGCTCTCTGATGAACGAACGCGAATCCTCGCGGCACTCGTTGGTGTAGGCTTCATCGTGGAATTTGCAGTTGAGACAGCAGTGCAGATCGGAGTAGCAGTGCGGACAGACATCCTGTCTGCCGACCTTACCGCGGATATCCTCAAGCTCGTCGTCGAGCGATTGTTTGCAGTTGTGACAAATGTAGGTAGCCATAAGATCCTCCTAAAAAAGTTCGCGCAAATATAATGTATAGGACGACAAAATCAACCCTTTTTTCCGAGGGCGCGGATCAGGAGCTTTCTGGCGAGGTCCACCGGAATGACTAAAAGCGACAGAACGAGGCATACGGACCAGGCTCCGGGGCTCAGGCTTTCGACCGCCAGCGCCTTGCCTCCGAAGGTCACGAAGAGGAACTGGAGCACAAGGATCGAAAGCATAACTATCAGGAAATTCGGGTTTTTACCGAGGTCACTGAAGATGTTGAGGCGCGTTGTCCTCGCGTTGAAACCGTTGAATGTGATCGACATCATGAAGGTGGCGAAGAGCGCCGATTTGAGGTAGGTGATACCGGCATCCCCGAAAAGCGAGCGGACCGGCGGAACGAAGAGGATCGAAAGTGATGCCGCCGTGATGTAGAGTGCAGTCACCAGGATCTGCGAAAACATCTCCCTGCTGACGATGGCTGCCGACCTCGGGATAGGCTTTTCCTTCATAAATTCGGGCAGCGCGGGTTCGCTTCCGTAGGCTATCGCAGCGAGTGAATCCATCACGATGTTGACGAGCAGGAGCTGAACGACGGTCATTATGACGTTGTAGTCACCGCCCTTTCCGATGAGCGGACCCAGAAGACAGGTGAGGACTGCCGCTACGTTGACGGTCAGCTGAAAAATCAGGAACTTGCGTATGCTTTTGAACATTGTCCTGCCGTAGAGGATGGCTCTGTCGATCGACAAAAAGCGGTCGTCGAGGATCGTGATGTCGCCGGCAGCCTTCGCGACCTCGGTCCCGCTGCCCATCGCGAAGCCGACATCAGCCTTCTTCAGGGCAGGTGAGTCGTTGACGCCGTCACCGGTCATTCCGACTACCGTGTCGAGCTCCTGCGCGATCCTGACTAGGCGGCTCTTGTCCGACGGGAGGGCTCTCGCAACGACCCTAAGGTCTGGAAGGAGGCTCTTCAACTCTTCGTCGCTCTTTCCTGCGAGCTCGGCTGAGGTCAGCACGATGTCGCGCTCAGAGCTGATGAGCTCTGCATCCTTCGCGATCGCGACTGCGGTCTCTTTTCTGTCGCCGGTTATCATCACGACCTGCACGCCGGCGCCGCGGACTTCCCTGATCGCATCTACCGCGTCGATCCTGACATTGTCTCTGATGCAGATCACGCAGATGAGTGTGTAGCCACCGTCGTCCCGGGAGGCTTCGCGTTTCGCGACAGCCAGGATACGCATTGATCTTGATGCCTGAGCATCGATGAAGGCGGTGAGGGGAGCCCTGTCCGTCAGGTCAAGCAACTCTCCGTTTTTATTTACGAATTTTTTGCACATATCCAGGATCTTTTCAGGGGCGCCTTTGATGAAAATTTCGGTTTTTCCATCGTTTTCGAGCGTTATCGAGGAGTATTTTCTGGCAGAGTCGAATGCTTCGGAATCGAGTATCTTGCAGTCGGGAAGTCTCTCTGCTGCACCGTCGCGGATGATGAAATCGAGCAGCGCGCGGTCGGTCGAGTTCCCGCCGATGACAGAGCCGCCGGAGATGTTTGCGCCGTTGTTGAGGGCGATGCCGATCTCAATTTCCCGTGCAAGCGCCGGAACGCTTTCGAGGCTGTCGAAGCTCTGCGCGTCACCGGTCGCCATCTCAACGACCGAAAGTTTTCCCTCCGTGATGGTCCCCGTCTTGTCGCAGAGGAGCAGATTGACGCTTCCTGCTGTCTCTAAACCGTTGATTTTGCGGACTAAAACGTTGTCTTTCGCCATTTTGATGCTCTGTAGTGAAAGCAGTATCGAGGTGAGCATCGGAAGTCCCTCCGGGACAGCGCAGACGATGATCGTGACAGCTACCGCAACGGCGTTGAGAATGAGTGTCAGCCAGCTCCTGAGATCGGGCGGGAGCACTCCGCCGAGCAGCGTTTTGACCAGGATCCCGAGCACGATCGCGGTTGCACCGATGTAGCCGAAAATAGTGATCTTTTTTGCGAGATCTGCCAGCTTCACCTGGAGCGGTGTCGCCCGCGTTCCCTCCTGGACTTCAAGCGCCAGCCTGCCGAAAAGCGTACTGTCGCCGACCTCGGCAACCTCCATGAACGCCTCTCCGCTGCATACGACGGTGCCCCGGTAGAGATAAAATTCGTTGAGCAGATCCTTCTTGTCGACAGGCTCGTTACCTGTGTTCGGACGTTTCGAAGCCTCCTCGGTCTCGCCGTTCAAAACCGCCTGATCGACCTTGATGAAACCGTCAACGATCTCTCCGTCCGCAGGGATCTTGTCGCCCGTCTGGAGCAGTACGATATCTCCGACTACGACGTCTGCGACATGCTCTTCGCGAAGTTTGCCGTCGCGGATCAGCTTTGTCGTCTCCTTTGCCTCCTCCTCTGCCTTGAGCGCTGAGGCTTTGCCCTCCTGACGGTATTCGCTTGCCGCTGCAACTCCGTCCGCGACTAAAATCGCTATCAGGACGCCGAGCGGTTCATACCATTCCGCCTTTTTGAGCAGAAAAAGCACGACCTGGATAGCAAGAGCGACGAGCAGGATGACGAGCATCGGGTTCGTCAGCCCGAGGAGAAACTTTTTCCACAGCGGATCCTGCGGGATGTGCGTCAGTGCATTTGAACCGAATTTTTCTCTGTTTTCAGCAACTTGCTGGGATGTAAGACCGTTGAATTTCATCTTTTGACTCCTAAAAAACGGCAGAGTATAGCGATAGCGGCGCGGCAATAAAGGAAAAACTCTGTTTGCATTTTATTTCAACATGGAGAAAATACCGCAACTATTTTTTTAAGGAGGGAATTATGAACAAAAAGTACATCGCTGAATTTATCGGCACACTTGCACTCGTAACGTTGGGATGCGGCACGGCAATGCTTGTCGGCTGCAGCGCTGCATCGGGCAGCGGCTATCTTCTTACCGCGTTCGCTTTCGGTCTCACGATCGTCGGAATGGCTTACTGCGTAGGCAACATCTCCGGCTGCCACATCAACCCTGCTGTTTCGCTCGGCGTCCTTATGACCGGCGGAATGACAGTAAAAGAATTCATCGGCTATGTGATTTCACAGTGCCTCGGCGCTCTTGCAGGCTCCGGACTTCTTGCTCTCATCTTCAAGCTCGGCAATGTTAAAGACATGACGGGCGGATACGGCACCAACGGTCTTGCCGGTGTGAGCGGAAACATCGCGGCAGGTCTCATCGTTGAGATCGTCCTCACGTTCTTCTTTGTTTTCACGATCCTCGGCGTAACCTCGAAGAAAGGCAACCACGGTTCGTTCGCAGGCGTAGTCATCGGCTTCACGCTTGTTCTTGTCCACATTCTCGGCATCGGTCTCACCGGAACATCGGTAAACCCGGCAAGAAGCTTCGGTCCGGCTGTCGTAGCGGCGATCGCAGGAAACTCTGCACCGCTCGCATCTCTCTGGATCTTCATCGTTGCTCCGCTCATCGGCGCTGCACTTGCTGCTTGTCTCCACAAGTTCCTTGAAAAGTAAAACCGCTTTCTGGGTAAAACGGCAAATCCGAAAAAAATCCTGATTTTTCCCTAAGAAACCCGCTCAAAATTGACTATAGCGCTCATAAAGCTAAATTCTTATGTTTTTTAGAAGGAGGTATAAATGAGTCTTAATATTGGTGTCATTTCTGCCGGCGGCTGGGGAACGGCGCTTGCTTCCCACCTTGCTCTGAAGGGCTACAAAACTGATATCTGGGCGCGTGAGGCAGAGGTTATCGAATCGATCAACGCCGTACACGAAAACAAGCTTTTTCTGCCTGGAGTCAGGCTCGCGGAAACTCTTCACGCAGTATCGGAGATCAAGGATGCCGTCGTCGGCAAGGAGCTTGTCGTTTTTTCGACTCCGTCGCAGCACATAAGAAAGTCTTTTATCGAGACCGCGCCGATGCTTTCGCCGGAGACAAATATCGTCATCGCTTCCAAAGGGATCGAAAATTCGACTCTCAAGATGATGTATGAGATCGCCGAAGAGATCCTGCCTGAAGAGCTTCACCGGAATATCTTCGCGATTTCCGGGCCGACATTTGCGAAAGAGGTCGCCCTGAAGATGCCGACATGTGCGGTAGTCGCAGGCAAAAACAGCGAAAAACTCAATGAAATCCAGGACGTATTCAATTCACCATATATGAGGATCTACCGCTCGAGCGATATCAAAGGCGTCGAACTCGGCGGTGCGCTCAAAAACATTTATGCGATCGCTGTCGGTATCCTCGACGGCATGAAGCTCGGCAAAAACACCCAGGCGGCGCTGATAACGCGCTCGATTTACGAGATGGCGCGTCTCGTCATGGCGTTGGGCGGCGATCAGCTGACGCTTTCCGGTCTGAGCGGTATCGGCGATCTGGTCCTGACCTGTACCGGTGATCTCAGCCGTAACAGACAGGTCGGCATAAGGCTCGGTCAGGGCGAAAAGCTGAAGGCGATCCTGGACAGCATGGTCATGGTCGCAGAGGGTGTCCCGACGACAGCCTCCGTTCACGATCTTGCGGCAAAAACAGGTGTCGAGATGCCTATCGCAGAGACGCTTTACGACATCCTTTTCAACGATGTAGACATCAGGGAGTCTGTTCCGAGGCTGATGTCGCGCAGCCTGAAGGATGAATTCCGCTCCTACGAGGTCTCGAAATGATAAGGATACTTTTGAGCGGCGCGAACGGCAGGATGGGCCGTGCGATCACCGGACTTGTCGAGGCTGCTGACGATCTCACGATCACTCACTTCGTCGATCTCGGCGAAGGCTTCGAGGATCCTGACGCGGTTTCGGGGGATGATGTCGATGTTTCGGTCGATCTCAGCTCGCCCGAGGGGACGCGGAAGATCCTTGCGTGGTCGGTCGCTCACAAAAAGCCGCTCGTCATCGGTACGACCGGGCTGACAGCCGATGATCATCTGAAGATCGACGAGGCTGCGAAGACCATTCCCGTGCTTCAGGCATCGAACCTCAGCCGCGGCGTGAACATCCTCTTCAAGCTTCTGGAGAGTGCCGCAGCGATGACGCGGGATGCCGATATCGAGATCATCGAGCTTCACCACAACAAAAAAAAGGATGCTCCGTCGGGTACGGCTCTCGAGATGGGGCGTATCATTTCTGATGTCCAGTCGGAACGCGGTTTGAATGAAAGGGAGGGGAGGAGCGGACTTGTCGGTGCCCGCCCGAAAAACGAGATCTGTTACCATTCCGTAAGGTGCGGAGACGCCGTCGGCGAACACACGGCGATCTTCGGATACGACGGCGAAAGGCTCGAGATAACCCACCGCGCTTCAAGCAGATCTGTCCTTGCGAAGGGGGCTGTCGAGGCGCTGCGATTCATCGCAGGGAAAGGACCGGGGCGCTATTCAATGCGAGACGTAATTGATGAAAATTAAGGAGTAAACACTTGAAATCAGAAGCAATAATTCTTGCAGCAGGCAAGGGGACGAGAATGAAGTCCGACCTTCCGAAGGTCATGCACACGATCATGGACAAGCCGCTTGTCGGCTGGATAATCGAAGCGCTTTCGCCGCTTTGCGACTCACTGAATATTGTCACAGGACACGGCAGGGAGCTTGTCGAAAGCTACATCAGAGCCAACTTCAGAAATGTGAAATTTTCGCTCCAGCCCGAGCAGAACGGGACAGGCGGCGCCGTCAGGTGTGCGATCCCGAACCTTGACAGCGATACAGAGCTTGTCGTTATCTGCGCCGGGGACACTCCGCTCATAAAAACCGAAACCTTCGTGAAGGCTGCTGAGTACTTCAAAAAGAGCTCTTCGGATCTTCTGATCGTCAGCACGATACTTGACGATCCCGAACATTACGGGAGGATCCTTAGGGAGCCCGACGGTTCTGTCCGCGGCATTGTTGAATATCTCGATGCGAACGAAAAACAGCGTGAAATCAAGGAGATAAACAGCG
>JAGAAT010000086.1 GCA_017615095.1 bacterium | reverse complement strand
CCACGATCGTTGACGGTGCCGGCGATTCAAAGGCTATCGCAGCGAGAGTCAAACAGATCAAAGCTCAGATCGAAGAGACTACCTCCGACTACGACAAAGAGAAGCTTCAGGAACGTCTTGCTAAGCTTTCCGGCGGCGTAGCTGTCCTCAGTGTCGGCGCTGCTACGGAAGTCGAGATGAAGGAAAAGAAAGACCGCGTTGACGACGCTCTTCATGCAACAAGAGCTGCTGTCGAAGAGGGTATCGTTGCCGGCGGCGGTACGGTTCTTCTCCGCTGCAAGAAGGTTCTCCAGAACATCAAATGCGACAACGAAGACGAGAAGGTCGGCGTAAAGATCATCGAGAACGCACTCGAGGCTCCGATCCGTCAGATCGCGGCGAACGCAGGCGTTGACGGCAGCATCGTTATCAACACCATCCTTTCGAACAAGAACGAAAACTGGGGTTACGATGCATCAAAGGACGAGTACAAAGATATGATCGCATCCGGCATCATCGACCCGACAAAGGTCACAAAGAGTGCTCTGACGAACGCTGCAAGCATCGCATCGACACTCCTTACGACCGAAGCGGCGATCGTTGACGCTCCGAAGAAGGATGACTGCTGCCACGACCACGGAATGCCCGACATGGGCGGAATGGGCGGCATGGGCGGAATGATGTAGTTTCACCTCATAACCAACGTTGCAGGGCGGCCTCAGGGTCGCCCTTTTTTTTATCTGAATCTCGAGATATCGGGATATCGGTCGTAATGTCGAAATATCGTGATATCGAGTCGTAATATCGTGATATCGAGTCGTAATGTCGTGATATCGAGTCGAAATATCGATATATCGAAATATCGATATTATTCAGGATTACTTCGCGTTTGTTCTCGGAACGATTACGTTGACCTCTTTTTTGGAAAGATATGCGCCTTCACCGAGAACCATCGCCTCGGCAACGTAGAGGACTGGCGCGTCTGTCATGTTGGGGCAGAAGTCGTTGTGGAACTGGACATCGAATGTGACGACTGTTCCCGGGTTTACATCGAGGAACTTCATGTTTGCTTCGTCGATCGTTGCGCCCTCAGGCGGTTCAGCCTTGATCGGGATTCCGCCTTTGATGAAGTTGGCGACATTGATATCCGTGCCGGCGCAGACCTGATTCGAGTTCCCAGCGACCCAGACATCCATCTGAACGAAGGAGGTGAGTGATTCGATCGCCTGACCGATCTTTTCGCTCATCGGCGTCCCGTCCGCTGCGACAGCATCGTTGTTGACCGCGAAATTGAAGTTGTTGCCGTTTGCGTCGAGTGTTCCGGTGACATCAGAAACAGTTTTAAAGAAATTCGTTATGCTTGAGTTGCCGCTTGCGCTCGAGGTGTCGATGCCGATAAACTTGGCATTCTGCTCTACAAGCGACTGCATTGCGAGCTGTGAAGCGGTTATCGTCTGATCAGGCGGCATGTAGACATCCGTGTAGTTTTCATCGGTGATCATTATGAGGATCGGCATTGCCTTTTCACGGTAACAGAGACCCGAGCGGTTCCCGATCCTTCCGTTGCAGTTCGGGAGCGGGATATCGAGATTCACCTGGCTGAACGCTCCGCCTATCTCCGCTGGTTTTGCCTTCCCGTAGATGTCTTCGGATGCGGTCGCCGCGTAGAGGACGAGTGTGTGGACTTCAGTTCCGCCGTAGGGCGTCGGCGTCGAGTCGATAGCCGCCTGGAGCTCGTCGATGTCGGTCGTCATCAGCGTATCGACCTTGTAGACCTTTGCCATGTCGGATGTGAAATCCATGAAGTGGACGAACGCATAGGCAGCGTCGAGCGTGCCCTCGTGAAGCGACTGGACCTTCTGGACGACGTCCGTTTTGATTTTTTCCTTCAGGTTAGCCTGCTCTGCATCCATGGAGCCTGAGAGGTCGAGAAGGAAAGCGATATCGACTTTCGAGATGTCTGTGTCGAATTCCCAGATCCTTGATGCCTTCCAGTTTGCCTGGTAGGGGAGGACTACATAAAAAAGATGTGAAGGGATCGAGTCTGCGTCGCTCAACGGGTCGGACCCGTAGACGATCTCTGCCAGATCGTCGGAGCCGTCGCCGTCCGAATCGTTGCTGAGACGGTCGGTGTTGTGCTCTTTCTCCTCCTTGTCGGTCAAGCCGTCGTTGTCGCTGTCGCGGTCAAGGAAATCGGGTATCCCGTCGCCGTCCGTGTCGACGCACGGTTGACTCGGGCACTCGAGTGAATCCTCGAAACCGTCGCCGTCGCTGTCGATATCGATGCAGTTGGGCAGTCCGTCGTTGTCATCATCTGCGCAGGTCTCAACGCCGTTGGGTATCCCGTCGCCGTCGGCATCTCCGTCCTCGGCGCCGCATCCGCAGGCTTCCGTGCTGCTTGAGCCGGTATCTGTGGGTTCTGTATCGCCTGAGCCGGTATCTCCCGAACCGGTGTCACCGGATCCCGTATCGCCGGAACCTGTGTCTCCCGAGCCGGTGTCGCCTGAACCGGTATCGGCAGAACCAGTGTCGCCGGAACCTGTATCGCTTGTCGAATCAGTAGAATCATCGTCGGAGCCGCACGCTGCGACAGCGAGGATAAAAACAACGCTGAGAAGCAAAATCAGAAACTTTTTCATTAGAAACCTCCTAAAAAGTACCCGATAGGATACCTAAATTTAACTAAAGTACAAACAGTTAAAGTTAGAAGACGTTTTGCTGGAGTGCGTCGTTTTTTATTTCAAAGCGGCGCGAAGAGGGTAGAAGTTTTGCAAACTTATTGGCAAAATCACCGGAAATCACTAGGTTTTTCGGCATCGAACTGGAAACGAAGCCTGCAAGCTGCGGCAGCTCGTCCTCAGAAAAAAAACGCGGATCAGCCGGAAGCAGCAGAGTCGTGTTTTCTGGGAAAGGTATAATTATTTCAGGTATATATGTGCAAAAATAGGCTGTTCCGCCGACGGTGACGTTGAATTTCATCCCGTCGGGAGAGAGCTCTCTGACGGCGATTTCAAAGGGTCCAAGATTCAAACGTGCAGACTCTCCGACCTCGAGGAATTTCCTAATGTTCATCGCTTTGGCGATTTCAGGCGTTGTTATGCGCGCCTTTTCGTTGATTTTTGTCAGCCAGCTGCACTTCCTGGTGATTACCGCGATGTCGCCGTCTCCCGGTTTCCTTCCGGTCGAATCGAACCTGAGCAGGCGGTTTTGTTCAGAAATATTCCATGCAGAGCGGATAAACATTTAATATTTTTCCCAGATTTCGTTTATTACTCTGTCGCGGAACGCCCACATCGGTTTGAAATTTTTTGCCGGAAAGTTGTTGACCGAAAAGGCGAAAAAGTAGAGCTTCCCGCTCTTCGCCTTCATGATCCCGGAGAGTGACGCCACTCCGGTCAGAGAGCCGGTTTTCGCCCTGACGAATCCGGTGCTTTCGCCCGGCTGAGCCTTTTTCAGAGTTCCGTCTTCACCCAAAACGGGCAGAGATGCAAAAAAATCGATGCTGCTGTAGTAGTCGCTGTGGATATTTTTTAGAAGTTTGATGAAGAATTCCGCCGTCAGCTGGTTCTGACCGTTCCCGAGACCGCTCCCGTTGACGATATCGATAGTCTCTCCAAGTCTGTTCTGGGCGTATTCTTTAAGTATTTCAACTCCTTGTGAAGAATTGCCCCGGATGATCGCCCCCATGAAAAACTGTAGGCTGTCGGCTATGAAATTCGACGAGTAGAGGTTCATTTTTCTCAAAATTTCACGGAGCGGCGAGCTTTTGCAGGTGTGGTTGATGTTGCCTTTTTTTGAAAAGAGCTGCTGGTCTATCCTCTCGCGTGAGATCGGGAGATCCTCCTTTTCGCCCATGAGGTTGAGCAGCGTCGTGACGTAGTAGTTCGTCGGATGTCCGACACGTTTGAAGATCGCTTCGGGTTTGCTCCTGGCGACGCCGAGAGAGCCCTTGAGCAGGATTTCTGTCTTGCCTCCCTTGACGGCATTCGTTCCGACTACCAGCTTGTTGTCGCCGCCGGCGATACCTGTAGCGCTGTTTTTTATCACGAAGTGGCTGCTCGGTGCCGAAAGCGTAACTTCGACCGGTTTGCCGACCTCTCTTGCCTTGACGTAGATCGCTATAGCGTTGTAGTTCAGGCTGAATGGTGAAATGTATGCCAGATAAGCGTTGTCGCCCTTGTCTCCTGAAACTGCGGAGTGGATTATGCTGTTCCCGTAGAGGAAATCATCGACTACGACCTTCTTTACACCCCTGATGCCCTGAAGCTTGAGTTCCAGAGCGAGCTGCCAGAGCTGTTCGATGACCATCTCAGGATCGCCTGCTGCCTTGATGTAGAGCGTCCCGTCTGTCGGATCGAACGAAAAAAATGTGAAAAACCGGAAGCCTCCGCCCAGGTTTTCGAGTGCAGCGGCAGTCGTCAGAAGTTTCAGGTTCGATGCGAACGAAAATGGCTTGTCGCCGTTCAGACTGACGACATTTTTGCCTGCCGCGATATCGTAGAGGACGAGCGCCACATCATCCTGTGTCACGGGCGAAAAATCGCTTATCTGAGCGAAAAGGTTCGAAGTTAAAAGAAATGTGAAGATGAGAGTCGCAAAAAATTTCATGGGCTCTATTTTTCAGGATTATCTGTTTTTGATGCTGCCTTTTTTGAAGTCGCTCTCTTTCTCGGAGCCTTCGGTTTTTCCTCGGCAGGGGCAGGAGCCTCCTTTGCTGCGGCAGCCTTCGGGCGTCTTCCGCGCGGCTTGGCGGGCTTTTCAGCTTCTGTCGGGGCAGGTGTGGTCTCTGCTGGTGCCGGCTTCGGCTCCGCTTTATTTTCGGCTGTCTCTGCTTTCGGGCGTCTTCCACGCGTTTTGCGGGGTTTCTCCGGCTCGACGGGCTCCGGTTTCTGCTCAACCGGTGCCGGTTTAGGCTCAGCGGGTTTCTGCTTCGGTTTTTCGGGAGCCGTCTTCTGTTCTACCGTTGCCGGCTTGGGCTCAGGCTTGTATTTGACAGGCGCGGGCTTCGGCTCGGCAGGCTTTTGTACCGGCTCGGCTGGTGCAGCCTTCGGCTCAGTAGGTGCCTGTCTCTGCTGGTTGTTGTTGAAGTACTGGTTCTGTCCGTTTTGATCGCCCTGACGGTTGCGGTTGCGGTTCCTGCGGTGTCTGCGTCTGTGATTCCCGCTTTCTCCCTGGTGATTCTGATTTTCGGGGCGGTTCTCTTCAGGCTTCTTTTCAGGTTCCGGTTCTGATCCGCCGTTCTGTCCGGGCTCTTTTTGCGGCTGTTCGGACTTGGGCTGGTCGCTGTTCTGTCTGCGGTCGCGGCGGTCGAAGTTCCTGTGCTGATCGATATTCTTGGGTGCATCAGGAATGTCGTCCAGATTCGAAAGTTCCTCATCTTCGACCATCATTTCAAGTGCGGGCTCGAGGATGCTTTTGAGGTTGCGTTTCGCAATGTCGTAAAATGCCTTCAGCAGGATCGGCGACTTTTCCGAGTGCTCGATCAGTTCATCGATCTTCCTGGCTACATCTATGAAAAAAAGCTTCCTCGCTCTGGTCTTTTCGTTGCTGTCCAGGATCCCGTTGACAAATTTAAGCCCTGAGGCGATCTCTTCATTGAGAGCTGTGATCTGCTCTCTCTTAAGGAATTTGTTCAGAAAATTATCAAGCTGACTCTTCATGGCGTTTCTCAAAAAAAGTTCGCAAAACATCACGCGATATTCCTGGCGGAGGCACTTCACCGCCGGAATCGCAAAAAACTGTCGATTATAAGCAAACAAATTTGAAGTTCCAATGATTTTTTACTGTTTTT
>JAGAAT010000085.1 GCA_017615095.1 bacterium | reverse complement strand
TGACTTTTGCGACACCTGAGAGACTCTCTTTCGTCAGGTCCTTTTCTTCGACCGGCTTCGGTTCGCTGCTGAATCTCGTCGTACCGTTTGAGGGCGGGGAAGTGGTAAAGGTCGGACTTGTCGGAAAGGAGATCGGTGTCTCTTCTGCGATAAGAGGGATCGTTCTCTGGAACTATACCTTCAACCTGACGAAAGCCTCTTCTCTGGTCGCAGTTTTGATCATATCTCTCTTCATCGGGAGAGACTACAGCATGGACAATTTTCTGATCGTTTTTGCTGCTGCCATACTCGGGTTCATTCCATTTTTCGGCATGATGATACTTATAAGATCCAATATATCTGTCAAACTGGTCAAGTTGCTGAAATTCCTGGGAAAGAAGAACAGCGATGATCTCCTCAGGAAGGCCGAGGATCTGGACCGCAGTCTGAAACAGTTCAAAAAGGAGAGACCAGGTGACTACAGGGCGATGTTTTTCATCCAGTTCTTCGCCAGGTTCATTTCGTGGATAACTTTTCCGATCTGTGCCTATTTCGCGGGTTTCGACTACTCGCTGTCAACGCTTTCCCTGGCATACTGTGCTGTTACCCTGAGCGGCTATGTCGTTTCGCTTATCCCGGCTAAGGTCGGTGTTGCGGAAGGTGCCGGTTTCCTGATGTTCTCGTTCCTGGGACTCGACGGGGGAGCAGGACTGCTGATAACCTTCATTATGAGGATAAAGGCGGCGATCGTAATGGGCATCGCCTCTCTCTTTACGGTTGCGAAATAATCCGGGATTTCCGTTATCTGACTTTGTAGATGTAAAGCTTGTTGTCTTCGTACAGCGTTACGATGATTTCGTTTCTGCCGTCGTTGTCGAGGTCTACGATCTTCATTCCGCCCGCCTGACCGAAGGATCCTGTGCTGTTGATAGTTGCGCCTGCGATGCCGTCAAGTGTGTGCTGGGTGAAAGTTCCTGCCGGGTTCTGTTCGAACCAGAATACTCTTGAATCTCCGTCTCCGCTGACGACAAGGTCGATGAGACCGTTGCCGGTGATGTCGCCGTATCCGAAGAGCCCCGGTGCCGCCTGGGGACCTGTGAGCGGAGATTTTCTCGATTTGATATCGGTCGCAATGTTGATTTTCGGCCACGGCTGTGTCGGATCTGCCGGAATGTCGAAAATAAAGACGCCCTCCTGCGGACCGTTCGGCTTGTCGGTGGTGTTGACGTGGTTCACGCCGACAGCCCTCCTGACTCCGTCACCGTAGAGATTGTCGATGATTTCGATCATAAAGCTTGTTCCCGACTCGTTGTCGATGATGTGCCTCGTCCAGTTGTTGATATCGTTTGTCTGCTCGAACCAGAGGAAGCTGCCGTTCTTAGACGGGTCGTCGTTGAAATACTGCGCAATAGCGATATCCGGTCTGCCGTCGCTGTTGAGATCCGTGATTCTCGGGAAAGGTCCGCCGAATCCGTCTGCGATGATCCTCGGATTGTTGTCGAATCTTTCCGGCGTGTTCGTTCCCTTGAACCACATGAGGCGTTCATCCTGTTTGCCTATCGTAGGTTTCTTGCTGCCGTTTGTGATGAGGTCGTCGATCCCGTCACCGTCAAGATCGGCGAGCGTAACGTCAAAGAAGAAGTGGTCGTAGCCCATTGATACGATATCGTGCCTGATCCACTGGTTCCTCTCTGCGGTACCTTCAAGCCAGAAGAGGACACCGCATCCGCTGAGTGTGGCGCACGCGAGGAATCCGCCGGGAACTATGATATCCTTTATTCCGTCGCCGTTGATGTCGGCAACCTTTACGGGGTGCGGATATTTGATGTCTCCACCTATATTGAGCTCTTCCCTTGTCCATGTCGCGAGATCGCCCGTCCCCCAGTAGATATCGATTCTTCCCTTCATTGAGATATTAGTCACAGGACCGTACTGGCAGACGATCATGTCTTTGAAACCGTCGCTGTCAAGGTCATCGACCGTTACGAAAGCTGGATTGTAGGGGTTGTTGTCGGCTGTGATCCTTTCAAACTCGACCTCTCCGACCGGTTCCGGCGGCTGTGGATCGGAATAATCGTCATCCGGAAGTACGACCGGATCTGCGTCTGCCGGCTCGTTGTCTGCCGGTTGTTCGGAAGGCTCGTTGTCTGGCTGAGTGACTGGATCATTGTCTGCGGGCTCAGTGTCTGTCTCCTCGACAGTGTCGCTGTCCGCAGGCTGTTCAGGTTCGTCGGGAGTTATCTTTTTAGCTCCGCCGCAGCTTACCGAAAAAGCGAGCATCAGCACCGTAACAAGCGCGGTCATAAAAGATTTCTTCATTTTTGCCTCCAATATGAAAAACCTACGGATTATACTGGAAAAACCCGATAAAACAAGAGGAAAGCATCCCTCATCTTTTATTCGTATCGAAAATATTGGTATGAGAGTTTATGCGAAGCAGTGAAAGAATATAGATGTTATCATCGTCGGTCTTTTCATAGACCAGCAACAGATCAGGATGGACATGACACTCTCTAAAGCCTTCATAGTTGCCGTGAAGCGCATGGTCTGAGTATTTTTCTTCCAGGGGCTCATCTTTTTGTAACTTTAAAACGACTTCTCTTGTGTCATTACGCTCTTTATTATTCAGCTTTTTCATGTCAGTTTTGAAACTTTTGGTGATGTGTAACTCACGCATCATGATCAACCTCTTTCAAGAAATCATCGAAATCGGCATAAGTTTCATATTCACCGTTTTTCAATTCCTCGATGGCAAGATCCAGACCATTTCGCGAAGTTTTTGGCCTTTCAATCAAAAAATCAATAAAATCAATTAGTTCCTGATGATATTCAGGAGGGATCTTGGCTATTTTTGCTTCCAATTCAGCATAAGACATAATAACCTCCATTCAAAAAAACTATGAATTATACTGGAAAAACCCGATAAAACAAGAGGAAAGCGGTCGCGGCATAGAAAAGTTTACCGAAAGATTTCCCGAAACTTAAGATGAATTCGGCTATTCGCTCAACAACTTGCTGAGTGAGTGCTTTCCGTGAGTTTTTTCGGTTCCGTTTCTGCCAGAATATCGGCAAGCAGTTTGTAATCGAGATACTGGATGCCGTTTTCTCCGGTGTGTATTTTTTCGGCAAGTTCGCTGTTGTAATACCAATCCATCGCATCAAGGCAGTCGATTTTGTGTTTTTCGGCAAGATAAGAGATTATCCGTTCTTCCAATCTCTCCTGATACAATTTTTCCAAAGTTTCGCCGTCCAAATCACACCTCTTCATACGATTTAAAAATAAACAATTTATC
>JAGAAT010000084.1 GCA_017615095.1 bacterium | reverse complement strand
GCCGTGTCTGCCTTAATCACGATAATATATTTCAATCGCATGGTATCGTCAAATTTAGAGAGCACTTTTTTTACCTCGTCGACCGATTCCATCGCGACGCCGTTCATCTCGATCCTGCCGTCTGCCGCGATCCCGATTTCGTACTTCTCACTTGCGGTGATCGGAACATCGGCGCTTGCCTGCGGAAGGTCGATCTTGAGCCCCGACTCCTTGACAAAGGTGCTCGTCAGCGAAAAAAATATGAGCAGCGTGAAGAGTACGTCGACAAGCGAGCTGATGTCTACCGAGAAGTTTTTATCACTGTTGCGTTTGAGGTTCATCTGTTCGCTTTCTCAAAAAAAATCGGGTCGATCAAAACGTAGACGATGGGGAAGATCCCGGTCAGGCTCTTCGGCAGAAAGATCTGCGCAAGCGTGAAAATGATGCAGAAAAGCGACGGCGAGAGGTATCTTTCGGCAAAATCGGGCTCCGGTGCCGGCAGTCTGTCCCTGAAATCCGAGAGCATATCCGCGTACCCGAAAATATCGGAGAGAGCGACCGCGTAGATCATCAAAAGGAGAACCAGATCGATGACGAAAAAGGCGAAAAAGTTCAAAACCGCCGGAGTGACGGCAAGCGCAAAGAAAAATTTGTACGAAAAAAGCGCAGGTTTCTTCAGCTGCTGATCCGGTCTGATGTGACGGCGGATGTCGTCGATATGGTAGAGGAGGGTCGCGCCGATCACCGGCAGTATCGTCGGAAAAACGATGTCGAGACTCAGCGAGACTGCCACGATGAGAAGCGTCAGAATGAAGAAGGCAGCGTCGATTTTCCGCCAGTCGAAGTGCTCGACCGCGAGGAGGCGGAGAGCTGTCTCCTTTGCTGGTTTCGCAAGGAGCGAGTTAGAGAAGAATCTGTACTTCGGGGTCTGCGAAAGGTAGTTGTCGATGAGCCTCTGCTCCGCTTCGTTTTTCATCGAGGGGGTATCGACATCCTGCCAGAGGTGTCCCGTCATCTCGGCAAAACCGAACCGGTCAGCCTTCGAGAGCGCCTCCATGCCGTTAGAGACAGAGACGTCTCCGGTCTGGTCGTAGCGGCTTTGCAGCTCGTCGAAGATCCTGTCTGTGCAGAGGAAAAGCCCGGTATCGACGGCATCGTACTGCTTCAGCGATTTTGCGATCTTTACGATCTTTTCCCCATCCGTTACGACTTTTGTCGCGTCATCAAGGTCGAAAACGCCGTTTATGTCGCGGTCGACCGAAAGGATTGCATCAAAATCGGAAAGAAGCGGTTCCGCCTTTGCCAGAAAACCGGTCAGAAAGTCGTTTGAAAAGATATGGTCGGACATCGAGAGCAGGAAGGGCGAACCGGCATCCAGAGCCTCTTTCGAGCGGAGAAGCGAAATGCCGTTTTTCTTGTCGTACTCTCTGTTTTCAACAAAAACGACGCCCTGAAGCCCGCGTTTTTTGATGTAATCGACGATCTGGTCGCCACGGTAGCCGATAACGACAACGATCTTTTCGATCCCCGCAAGCTGCATTAGGGTGATGATCCGCTCTATCAGCGGTACTCCGCCGACCGGCATGAGCGGTTTCGGCTCTTTTCTGCCTTCGCTGTTGAGCCTGCTGCCGAGTCCGCTGGCAAGAATAACTCCCTGTTTTATCATGGTCTCCTCACAGTTTCGGTTTCATATCCTCGGCGATTTCCGCCTTTTTCGCAGCGACATACTCCTTGTAGCCGTCGAGATCGTCTTTATCAAAACAGAGCGGTGTCAGGAATGTGTAGACAAGCATCTCGAAAAGCAGACAGTCGAGAAGCCAGGGTTTGCCTGTGAGAGCTGTCGCAACGCCGGACGAGAAGAGCAGTACGACTGCGGCTGACATGAAGAAAATCAGCGCCTTGTTGAATTTGCGTCCGTGGTGGCTGAGGAAGGGGTAGAACGAAAGGTTGTTCCAGCCGATCCACAAAAATACGGGGATGACCCAGAGTTTGTAGTTCGGAATAAAGCCCTGAAGCTGCGTCCCGATGACGCCGACGATGTAGAATGCCGAGACCGGACGCGGTGTCCCGAGCCAGAAACGGCGGAAACTGATGTCGTAGACTCCGTTCCTCGCATGGCGGATACAGCCGAATGCAAGCGGTATCATGCCCATGCAGAAGGCGAGCAGCGGGCTTATTTCATGGTAAAAGCTGAAGACGATGAATGCTGGGCAGACTGCGTAGGTGACATGGTCTGCGATGGTATCGAGTTCTGCGCCGAACCTGTTGCTCATCTTGGTGAGACGTGCGACGATACCGTCAACGAAATCAAATACATAAGCAGCCATTATCAGGTAGCACGCCTGATGCAGGTAATAGTCGGACATTGCCTTTTCTGGGGCGATCAGACTTTCGATCGCAAGAACGGCCGAGCCGAATCCTATCGCGACATTTCCGAGCGTCGCGATGTCTTTAAGGTGGATCAATCTCATTTTATAACTCCGGTAAAAAAAACTCACAAAGGCGCCTATGATAAAAAAAAAGGCAAAAAAATCACGTTTGTTTTTTGTGCCATCTCTCTTTTTTTTTGACAATTATCGGAAGTCGCCTAAGATTCACCGCTTTTTTGTTATTTAACTTTTTTACTTTGGAGGTCTAAAAATGAAAAAAATGTTGGTTTTCGCAGCTATTCTTTGCTGCACATTCGGTCTTTTCGCAAAATTCGGCGATCCTAAACCAGAGCTTATTCAGCTCACTTTCGGTCTCGGTGCAGATTTCGAAGGTTGGAACCAGGCAGGTCTGACAGTCGGCGCAGATATCGACTGGAACGTTTGGGAAAAGGCTACTACAAGCGCTCACGACGGCAGCGGCAAAATGTATGCAGGTCTTGACCTTGCTGCTCAGTGGTGGATTCCGACAGAGGGCGGTTTCAAACACCACAGCATCATGATCCCGGTTCAGGGCAACTTCATGTATCTCTTCGACACCACCAAAATGGAAGGTGCAGGTCCTCTTCAGGCAGTAGGTCCCTGGTATTCGATGGGTGTAGGCTTCAACGTTTTCACATATGAAGGCGTAGATAGTACAGAAGCTAACTTCGAAGCAAGTTTCGCTTGGGGAATCGGCGCTCAGCTTTCTTTCAACAACAACTGGGGTCTTAAAGCCGGTTTCGGCGGCAACGCTGGTAACCACTGGCATCAGGACTTCTTCATGGCTGAAGCATCTTACAGATTCTAAGTTTAACTGTTTTTCCTCTTTATAAATCCCGAAATTTTCAAAATCTTTCAAACGATTCAGTGAACAACTGTATTTTGAGGTACAATGACTGAAAAATTTGCCGAAATGGCAACAGACACCACTTTCGAGGCTTTCGGCTTCAAGTCCGACATCATGGAGGGTATCCGCGAGGCGGGCTTCCGGCAGCCGAGTCCGATCCAGGCAGAGGCTATCCCGCTCATCATGCAGGGTCGCGACGTGATCGCACAGTCCCACACGGGGACCGGAAAAACTGCGGCGTTCGGACTTCCGGTGATGAACAACATGCGGCGCGACATCGGCATAGAGCTGATCGTCATTACGCCGACCCGCGAGCTGGCGGCACAGATCGGAGACGAGCTTTACCGGCTCGGAAAGTATGCCGGGATCCACACCTGCACCATTCTCGGAGGTCACTCATATTCGAGGCAGCTTCACCTCCTGCAGAGCGGTGTTCAGGTGCTTGCGGCGACTCCCGGCAGACTGCTCGACATGCTGAAATCGGGTAAGATCGCGGTCGTCGAGCCGCTGACTGTCGTGCTTGACGAGGCGGACGAGATGCTTGACATGGGGTTTATTGACGATATCCGCGAAATCTTCGGTTTTCTTCCCGCGAACCGGCAGACGCTGCTCTTTTCGGCGACCATGCCGGAGCCTATCCGCAGGCTTGCTGACACCATTCTGCGGGATCCGGTTTTCGTGCAGTCGAATCTCAACGACGAATCGACGAACAGCGATATAAGGCAGTCTTATTATATTGTCGAGGAGGAGGAGAAGGATCGCGCCCTGACACGCCTGATCGAAGAGCAGGCTCCTGAAAAAGCTATAGTTTTTTGCAGGACAAAGCTCGAAGTCGACAGGGTGAGCACCCTCCTGATCGTCCGCGGTTTCAGCGCGAAGGCTCTGCACGGCGACCTTGAACAGGCGCAGCGGAATCAGGTGATGTCGAGCTTCCGGAAGGGGTTGATCGATATCCTGGTGGCGACCGATGTCGCGGCACGCGGTCTCGATATCGCCGATGTCAGCCACGTTTTCAACTACCATATCCCGTTCAATGCGAAGGAGTATATCCACCGTGTCGGCAGGACCGGCAGGGCTGGCAGAGAGGGGATGGCGATCACGCTGGTGACACCGTCGGAGTTCAAAAACATCCGCCGGATAGAGAAAAACGTCGGTTCGGAGATCGAAGTCAAGGTCATTCCGACCCTGCAAAACCTGCGCGAGGAGCGTCTGCGCCGTCTGTTCTCCGAGGTGCTGGAGGCTGCACCGACCAAATCGGGGCTCGAACTCGTCGAGATGCTAGAGGATCAGCTTGCGCCTAAGTCGATCGCCGTGATCCTTGCGTCGATGATGCTCAAAAAGGAGGAGCCGGACGATGAGACTCCGGAGCCCGAGCAGATCGGCTTCACCGAAAAAAAGATCCGTCAGCTGCTTCGGAAGGATCGGGAAAACGAGGATGAAAAATCCAGGCGCAGAGGCGGTTCTAAAGGGCGTGCGTTCGGCAAAAAATCAAGTGAAAACAAACACAAAAGATTTTTCGGTAAAAAAGGTCCCATGCACGGCGGAGATTTCGGCGACATAGATTTGCGAAACGGACGAAAATATAAAAAATCGTCGAAAAAGGGCGAAAAGGAGAGCAGAAAATCGGGGGAGAAATGGAAAAAAAGTTGATTCTCGGCATCGAAAGCAGCTGCGACGACACATCGGTCGCGGTCGTTGATTCGGATTATCATGTCCGCTCGGTCCGGACTGTTTCGCAGACGAGCATCCACAAGCTTTTCGGAGGTGTCATCCCGGAAATCGCGTCGCGCAACCACCTCGCGTGGGTCATTCCGGCACTGCACGCGGCGGTCCTGGAGGCCGGCGTCACCCGTGACGACATCGATGCGGTAGCAGTCACGAGCTATCCGGGTCTGATCGGCAGTCTGCTGGTCGGAGTCAGTGCGGCAAAGGGGGTCGCGGTCGGCTGGAAAAAACCGATAATCAGTGTCAACCACCTCAACGCCCACATCGCCTCTTCACTTCTTGAAAAGCCGGAGAGACCTGAACTTCCCTATCTTGCGCTTGTCGTTTCGGGCGGTCACACCTCTCTGATAGAGGTCGCGCAGGAGGGCAAAAAGCTCCTCGGCGAAACTATGGACGACGCTGCCGGAGAGGCGTTCGACAAGGTTGCGAAGATGGGAGATCTCGGCTATCCGGGAGGTCCGGTGATCGATAAACTCGCCCAAAAAGGCGATCCGGACAAGTACAAACTTCCCTACCTTTTGAAGAATAACAACAAGTACGCTGATGAGATCCTCTTCTCGTTCAGCGGTATAAAATCGGCGGTGAAGCGTGTGCTGGAACAGCCTGATGTCGATATCCCGTCGCTGATGGCGGCGTTCCAGAGCCGGATCGTCGAGCTGATTGCCAGAAAAATCGAGCTCGCCATGAGCCGCCGGAGTTACCGGGCTCTTGTCGTTTCAGGCGGTGTGAGTGCAAATTCTGCGGTTCGTCAGATGGCTGAAAATATTGCAAAAAAACATCGGATAAAACTTTTCCTGCCTGAGCTCAGATTCTGTCAGGATAACGGTGCCATGGTTGCCGCCGCCGCGATGGACGACCTCTTTGCGGGAAGATTTTCAGAACTTGATTTCGATGTCGCGCCGACCGTGCGCCCCAGAGTTTAGCTTATTCGTAAACGTGAACCGGGATCTCTCCCTTGATGCCGTAGTAGCAGCCTTCTGCAAGAGCCTTCATCTCGTCTTCGCCCGGGAAAACTTCGACATCGGCGATAAATGATACTCTCTCTTTGATCCAGCCGACAAACATTTTGTCATAAGCGATCCCGCCTGTAAGGATGATGACATCGACCTTGCCTTCAAGAGCGGCTGCCAATGCGCCGATCCCTTTTGCGACCTGGTAAGCCATTGCTTTGTAGACGAGTTCCCACTCCTTGTCGCCGGCTTTTACGCGCTGCTCAACTTCATAAGCGCTGTTTGTGCCGAGGTAAGCGACAAGACCGCCGTTACCTTTGATCTTTTTCATGATCTCAGCTTTGGTGTATTCGCCGCTGAAGCACATATTTACAAGCTGTCCGACAGGAACGCCGCCGCTTCTTTCAGGGGTGAAGGGACCTTCGCCGTTGAGTGCGTTGTTGACGTCGATGACTCTGCCGCCCTTGTGAGCGCCGATCGAGATCCCGCCGCCCATGTGTGCAACGATGTAGTTGAGGTCTTCATATTTTTTGCCTCTTTCGCGGGCATATCTTCTTGCAACAGCCTTCTGGTTGAGTGCATGGAAGATGCTGCGTC
>JAGAAT010000083.1 GCA_017615095.1 bacterium | reverse complement strand
TCGTTGTGACCGCGGCCGACTATCCCGCCGTTTTTGACAATGACGCAGCCGAAAGGATCGCCGTGTCCCGCTTTGATTCCGTTTTTTGCTTCCTGAAGAGCTATTTCCATATATTTGTTCATATTTACACTCTGCTGTTGCAACAATTAGTAGCGAACGACAAATAAACTTGAATCGTCCCGATGTCAAATATCATGTTCATAGCCGTATTTTTCCGTTTTAGTTTTTCAACGCTGTCAACGGAACGACATAAACTCCGTCAGGGCGCAGATAGGCTGCATTGAAATACGAATTCGACTGAATCATTCATGCGAATTTGACTGAACCATTCATGCAAATTCGTGCGAATCATTCATACAAATTCGTATGAACCATTCATACAAATTTCAATACCCGTACTTTTTCCGTTTTGCGGTCAGAAACGAAAGTGTGACTGCTCCGGCGACAAGTTCAGCGGCGACAAGTGAGAACCAGACGCCGTCAATGCCGAAGAGTAGCGGAAGAAGAAGGACTGCGGCGGTTTCAAAGACTACTGTGCGCAGAAACGAGATCGCAGCCGAGACGAAGCCGTCGTTGAGCGCAGTGAAAAACGATGATCCGTAGATCGGAACAGCGGCAAAGAGGAAGTTGAACGAAAATATCCTGAAACCGCTGACGGTAAGGTCGGTAAGGGCTGCATCGTAGCCGACAAAGATCATCGCGATCGGACGCGCCAGAAGCTCTCCTGCAAGAAGCATCGTGACTGCCGAGACGGCTAGGATCTTGACACTTCTTCCGAGAATGTTCTTTAATTCCGGTTGGTTGCGTGCACCAAAATGGTAGCTTGCGATCGGCGCGGTCCCGACTGCGTAGCCGATGAACATAGAAAGGAAAAGAAAGTTGACATACATCAGGACGCCGTAGGCTGCGACGCCGTTTTCGCCGGCATACTTCATCAGCTGCATGTTGTAGAGCATCCCGACAAGCGACATCGAAACGCCGGAAACGAACTCAGAAGCTCCGTTCGTGCAGGTTTTGAGAAGCGCAATGCCGTCAAATTGAGTCCTTCCGAGTTTGAGAAGGCTCGTGTTTCTGCGTGAAAAGTAGAGAATCGGGATGATTCCGCCGACCACCTGGCTCGCGACAGTCGCGAGAGCTGCGCCGACCACTCCCAGATTTAAAACAGCCACCAGAATGAGGTCGAAAATCATGTTGGTAACGCCGGCGGCGATGGTGACCAGAAAGCCTAGTTTGGGCTTTTCGGCAACGACATAAAAGCTGTGGAACTCAAACTGGAGCATGACGAACGGGAGCCCCAGCAGAACGAGCCGTCCGTAAAGCACGCAGTCGGGGAGCATCGCCGCGTCCGCTCCGAGGAGCCGTGCAACCGGTTCCATCGCCAGGAAGCCGGCAAGTGCTACGACGATACCGACAAAAACTGTGATGTAGACTAAAAACGAGAAAACGGAATTTGCCTTTCCGTGCTTTCCTTCACCTAAAAGTTTGCCGATGAGAGCACTTCCGCCTGTACCGAAAATAAAACCGAAAACTCCTAAAATCATTAGGAAAGGATAGATCAGATTTATCGCCGCAAAAGGAGTTTTTCCGACAAAATTCGAGATGAAAAATCCGTCCACCATGCCGTAGATCGAAGTGAAGATTATCATCATTATGGTCGGCAGCGAAAAACGGAGAAGCCTGCCGTAGGAAAAATGGTCGGAAAGTCTGATATCCAAAGAGTACCTGCGGTGTTAAAATGGGTTCTATCTCGGTTCGCAGTTTACCCAATCGGAGGGAAGCTGACTTGTGATGTCGCCTCCGTATATCGGGGCGTTTGCCGCGCTGTAGATCTCTATCGTGCCGTTCATGCTGATTTTGCCGGCAGATCCGGCTTCAGCGTTTATGGCTGTGACGGTAAGCTCTCCGTAGCCGAAGCCGTGATAGCAGCTGAAACTGTTGCTGTTGTAGTCGTAGTCGGCTACGTACATCTGACCGACTGATCCTGAATCCAGTCCGAACGGAACGGTTCCTACCGATATGTCTGTCGGAATGACAATGAGTATCATGGGATTTATCAGCGTCTGACCGCCGTCGCTCGTATAGCTCTGAACGATTTCTATGTACGACTGTCCGCCGTTATCGAAAAACATTGCGTAGTTGTAACTGTATTGGGTTTCTGCAGGGACGATGTCGCTGCCGCCGAGTTCTCCGCTTGCAAAGGAGGACATTGTTACCATGCTCTGGTCGAACTGTGTTTCGTTGGTAATGAGATATGTGTTTGCAACATTGATCTGGAGGGTCCCGTAGGGTGCCGGGTATCTTGTGTCGCCTTCCGGTCCTGTATCTGACCAGCTGCACGGTTCGGTTTCGGTCTGACAGTGAGCGTTTACGCAGTCGTTGAATTCATCTTCATCATTTTCGGGATCCAGCATATCTCCGCAGTTGGCTGTCCAGCAGTTGTACATCGTGGTGAAAATCTCCTGAGCTTCCGGCGTTCCGGTTGCGACGCAGGCATCGATGCAGTCATGGCTCCGGTTTTGTCTGACGCAGTAAAAAATATCATAACAAAACTCTGTGGTGTCGGATACATATTTACATGTTTCTGTTATTGTGTCGCCGGTATCGGTTGTTGTATCTCCGGTGCCGGTATCTCCGGTGTCTGTAGGTGTGTTCCCGGTGTCGCCTGTATCTGTCGGATCCGTCTTCCCGGTGTCGGGCTTTTCGGAGGCGTCGGGGTCTTTTATGCAGATGTTGTAATCCTTATCGCAGACCAGACCTTCGTTGCAGGTTTTGTTAGGATAGCATTCTCCATAAATTTCACCCGTTTCAGACCTCGTGTCGTCTGTGCCGGAAGACTGACTGTTCTGGTCGTTCGGGTTGTTGAAATCCAAAGTGGAATTGCAGGAAACAGCAGAAATCATTGCAGCCAGCACGGCTGAAACAACAAACAGCTTCTTCATTTTTATCTCCTTTTGGCAAGTCGTCAAAATACTTGAAAAGCTTTAAAGATTGGTGCCTGAAAGGCAAATTTTTCGTAAGATTTTTCACTTTTCGGACGGAATTTCCTATAGTAGTGCGTTTTTTTTATTTATAAGAGGTAGTGATGAAAAAGTTACAGTTGATCGCGGTTTTGTTTCTTGCACTCCTGTTTGCCTTTTCCTGTGCTTCTGATGAAGAAGATGAGGAGACGGCGAACAACGACCAGACAGATACGGTTTCTGGCGGAGACACCGGCACTCCGGCGGACACGCTTCCCGATGATCATGGCGACACAGGCTCTGCCGATACGCCTGACGATCCGGCCGATTCCGGTACTCAGGGCGACGACAGCGACAAGAGCGATCCCGGCAACGATTCGGAAAAACCGGTACCTGACGATGATGTCGAACCTGTTTCCGACAGTGATGCGCTCCCGGACAGCGATCATGTCGGGTCGGTAACCGACGGCGACGCTGAGCCGATGGCTGATGATGACGCCGAACCGATGTCTGACAGCGATGTCGAGCCGATGACCGGCGATGACGCCGAGCCTGCACCGGATAACGATCCTAATGATGATGACATTCAGAGCGATCCTGACATTCAGGCTGATGATGATCCTTTCAGTGACAATGATCCGGCCGATGACGATACCGGGTCAGATAACGATGCAGAATCACCAAACGACAACGACAGTGAACCGGCGGACAGCCTGCCCGAGTGCAGTCCGGCAAGCGGCGCTCCGTGCAGAGATTCGTTGCGCGGCAACATCTGGTCTTCACGTTCTACCGAAAAATTCACTTTGAAGAACGATAAGGCGCAGCAGCACTGCGAAGACCTCGAGGAGGGCGGATATCCGAAAGGTTCCTGGAAGCTGCCGACTATCGATGAGCTCAGAACATTGATTTTGGATTGTCCGAAAGCAGAGTACGATGGAGAGTGCCAGGTCAGCGATCCCGACTGCCTGTCGGCTGGTACGGACTGTTATGACCCCGAAAAATGCAACAACCAGAATATCTGTACTGCAAGTTATGAGGGCTCGCACAGCAAACTGGGAGACAACCAGAATCTCTGGTCCTCATCAAAATGCTCCGGCAGCAGCTATACCAACTATGCTTTCGTAGGGATGTTCCTTTACGGAACTGTCGGAAGAGACACGATGGCGACTCCGTACTACGTCCGCTGCATAAAGAAATAGACAAATTAAATCCCTTGACAATGCTTCTGTTTGGCGTTAGTATAAAACATGATAAGGTCGTTCGGTGACATAGATACTGAATTGATTTGCAGCGGAACGCGAAGCAGGAAACTTCCGCAGGATATTCAAAATGTTGCGAGAAGAAAACTTCGCATGATCGAAGCTGCAAACGAAATCAGTGACTTGCGTGTTCCTCCGGGCAATCGCCTTGAGCAGTTGTCTGGCAATTTGGAAGGGCTTTGGTCAATAAGAATAAACGACCAGTGGAGAGTGGTTTTTGAGTTTAAAAACGGAGGTGCGGACAATGTCAAAATCACAGACTATCACAGATGAAAAGCTGCACAACATCCATCCAGGCGAGGTTTTGAAAGAGGAGTTTCTTGTTCCGCTTAATATCTCGGCATACC
>JAGAAT010000082.1 GCA_017615095.1 bacterium | reverse complement strand
TGCCTGAGAAAAAGTCGGAAAAAACTATTGAAAATCTTGTGAAGGACGGTGATATCGAGGTCAAAGGGCTTGAAAACGAGATCATCGGTGAGGATTTCGATAAGGGCAAGAACATCCACGCATTCGAGATGGTCTCGATCAAAAGCGGCGAAAAGGTAAAGTTCGGCAATTTCAAGGGGAAGCGGATCCTTGTCGATTTCTGGGCTAGCTGGTGCGAGCCGTGCATCGCGATGTTCCCGGAACTCAACAAGCTGAAAGAAAAATATGAAGATGGAGAGAAGTCCTTGAAAATACTCTCGATCAGCGTCGATCCGATGCCGGGGAAGATCAAAAAGATAATAGCCGACAAAAATGCGCAGTTCGATGTCCTTCAGGCGCCAGAATCACTGGCTGAATCAGGCGTCATCATGCCTTACATGGTCCTTGCAGACGAAAACGGAAAGGTGATCGCGGTTTCGAACGGCAAACACAGCTACGACGAACTTGAAAAACTGGTCAAAACGAAGGCTGAATAGCGATGAGGCGGCTTCTATTTTCTTTTTTTCTTCTGATTTTTGTGCAGGCGATTGCGGCGGCCGAGGATGCAAAGTCCGATGTCGTCAAGAAGTTTGCCGACGGTTCGATCAACTTCACGAAGCGCGAAATGACAGTCCGCGGAGACGGGATCCCGGGTCCGAATGCCGTCAATGCAGCTTCTGCTGTGATCGCAGCCGAAAAGATGGCTGTCAAAAATGCACGTCTCAGGGCGATAGAGGCACTCTCTTCGCTCAAGCTTGCCGACAAGAAGAGCCTGAATGATTTTTTTGCCGGACAGGAAAAGCCGGAATTTATATCGGATTTAGTAAAGGAATCTGACTTTTTGCAAATAAAATCAAAGAGATATTATTCTAACTCTATGGTCGAAGTCACCTTCATTGTCAACATCGATCCTTGGCTTCGGGCGATAAGCGAAGCTGCCGGTCAGGAGCTTCTGACCGATTGACTTTAAACCCGTCTTCCGTAAAATATCTGAGCTTATTTCTTGTTTTTTTGGGAGGTTAACATGAAAAAAGTTAGTTTTCTGATGATTTTTACCGCGATCGCGCTTGCTTTTTTTGTATCCTGCGGCGGAAACGGCAAGGAAGATGACAATACAGACAGCGGCGATACGGTAACGGATACCGGCGACACGGAGCCGACAGACACAGGTGACAGTGAACCTGACGGCGATACGGAACCTGCTGACACCGGTGACAGCGAGCCTGACGGCGATACGGAACCTGCGGACACCGGCGACAGTGAACCTGACGGTGACACGGAGCCTGCGGACACCGGCGACAGCGAACCTGACGGCGATGCAGAACCTGCGGACACAGGCGATATCGAACCTGATGATGATACCGGCGATACCGGAGAAGAGGGCAGCTGGGAGGTGAAATACCAGAAGGCGGATGAACACGCCGCAGAAGTTTCTGGCGGAACGGTAACGGCGAACAACGACCTCGGAATGAAGATATTCAGCAGGATCGCAGCAGATGAAGCAGACAAAAATGTAATGATTTCACCGCTTTCTATTTCGATCGCGATGGCAATGAGCACAAACGGTGCGTCGGGCGAAAACCTTGACGAAATGAAAGAAGCACTCGGTTTCGGCGATATGGAGCTTGCCGACGTGAACGAGCAGTTCAAGCACCTTATCGCAAGCCTTGTTGCTGCCGACAAGGATCTGGTTCTTTCGATCGCAGACTCGGTCTGGATGAGAGAGGATTATTCGCTTGATGTCAAAACTGCATTCACCGATGTCCTCGAAGAGTTCTACGAGGCAGAGATTTTTACCGAAGGTTTTACGGTTGAAAACATCAACGCATGGGTCTCTGAAAAGACGAACGGTAAGATCGACAAAATCATTGAGGAGATCGGCGAAGATGTCGTGATGTATCTCATCAACGCGATCTACTTCAAGGCTGCGTGGACGACCTCTTTCAACGAAGAAAATACCCGCGAAGAGATCTTCACCCTTTCCGACGGGACTGAAACGACTGCAAATTTTATGAGTTTCAGCGAAGAAGAGGAGACACCTGTGCTGCTTGCATATTCGTCGGACAGCGGAGACAAAAACGGATTTTCCATGATCAGGATCCCCTACGGACGCGGTGTTTTTGCATTTTACGGCATAGTTCCGACTTCCTGGAACAAGACGAAGATCGATGATTTCATTGCGAAGATCGCTGAAGACGGCTTGGAAAGCTATCTGACGCTGCTGCACGAAGAGAGTGATGTTTCGCTTAAGCTGCCGAGATTCAAGTTCGAATACGAAAAATCGCTTGTCGATATATTCAAGGATCTCGGTATGGAAAAGGCTTTTGAAGCGGGCGGCTTCCACAATATCGCCGAGCTTCCGCACGATCCTTTTATTTCAAACATCCTTCACAAGACATTCATCGAAGTCAACGAAGCCGGCACTGAAGCTGCGGCTGTCACGGCAGTTGAATACAGTGATAATGCCATTTCCGGCGGATTTTATGCAAATCGTCCGTTCGTGTTCGTGATCCGTGACGACAGAACCGGTTCGATCCTCTTCATCGGAAAGGTCGAAAATCCGGAAGCCGAATAAATTTACTGCTTAAAAATCAATAAAATCTTCTACTTAAAGAACTCTGCCATAAAGATTTCGATCTCTTCGGTCGTGGAAGTCAGTTTGGCGTTTTCTGCTCCCTTCATCCCCATTTCGATCTGCGAAAGCCTGGAAAGCGCGTTTGTTATTTCGCGGTTTTTGTAGGAATCGACGATCGCCATAGCGTTGTTCCGCATGTAGAAAATGCGTTTTTCCTGCATGTAGGAGGAAAATTCGCCCAGACGACCCTCGTTTTTCATGATTTTGCCGGTCAGAAGAGCCTCAAAGTGTTTGAAAAACATCGAAAGCATTACCGAATTGACTTTCTGCTCCGTCTCCAGGATTATGGTTTCGCGGTAGAGTCTGATCGCCTGCGCTATCTGCCGTCTGATCAGAAAATCGAGTATTTTGAAAATCTTCTGCTCGCTCAGTTCGTTGAGCAGCGCATCTGCCTCGGAGTAGGATACGCTCTGTTTGCTCCGGCTTTCTGTAAAAAGGCGTAACTTGTTGATTTCGTTTGATATGTAGAACATGTCGCGGTTCGGTGAGTTGAGGAAGAAGCTGTAGATCTCCTCATCCGCGGTTATCGGAGCGAGTGATTTTTTGATGAAGCTTCTGAGCTCCGCAGTTGACGGCGGTTCGATCTCAAAGTAGTTTTTGTTGAGCTTCTGGAGCCGCTTGTAGAATTTCGAGCGTTTGTCGAGCGAGGTGATGAAGACGATCAGATAGTTGGCGAATTCGCTCCGGTCGATGTAGGAGTCAAGCGCCTTCTGGTCGCCCTCCGCCAGCTTTTCCGGAAGGTTCAGAATGATGATTTTGCCGGTGCCGAAAAATGATATCTCCCGTGCTGCGCCGATAGCTTCGGAAACTGCATCCTGCTGGTCGTCGGGGTCGAAGCAGAACAGCTCTTCTCCTCCGTTTTTCTCAGCTATTTCACGCAGTTCAGCCTTAAAACACTTGAAAATATAGCGCTCGGGAGTCGAGAAAAAAAAGATCCCCCCGCAGTCCGCTCTGTCAAAGTTTACGAACTCTTTTATCGATGGCGGAAAGGCTGCCAAGTCAATCCTCCCCACGATTTTCGTGCATGATCTCTTCTCCTGTTTCGGAATATTCACCGTTTTCGGCGCGGAGCGTCACGATGTTGCTCTGGGCCGCGTAGCTGTTCTCCTTCTTCGGATTGAAGACGAAATCGGCGGTAAAAGTCGACGGCGAGCTCTTTGCAGTCTCCCGGAAAAATATAATGCTTTTCAGGTGATAGCCGTGTTTCGCAGCTGAAGACAAAGCGTACTGGAGCCTCTCGAGCGGATAGACCAGCATGAAGTGACCTTCGACCCGGAGGATCTTTGCAGCCGACTCCAGAAAGCTCTCGAGACTTCCGCAGATCTCGTGTTTCGCGACAGCCTTTTCGGAATCCTCGGCAACTCTTCCGTTCGTCTGCCTGTGGTAGGGCGGATTGGTGAAAACAAGGTCGTATTTGGCGTGTTTCCAGCCGCAGAAATCGGAAAAATCGGCAAGGATCGGGGTAAGCGAATCTGAAAGCGAGTTATCTCTGATGTTTTCCTCGAGCAGCTCGAAGAGTGATTTTTGGATCTCGACGCAGTCGATCGACGCACGGAACCCGCGTCGTTTCAGAACTATCGGGACAACGCCCGTGCCTGAGCCGATCTCGAGAGCCCTTGAACAGGTCGCCGGAGCGTTCAGCGCCGTAAACCACGAGAGAAGCATCGAATCCGAGGTGAAACGATAGCCTGTGACGCTCTGCTTCAGGATGGTGTCTTCGCTGAAGATCCTATTTCGGGAGGTCTCTCTATCCATAAATAATTAAAGGACTTTTCTCAGAATATCTTCTTTTTTGATCGCGCCTTCGCGGAGGATCTCGATGTTGTGCGGCTCGACCTTGACGATCGTCGAGGGGAGGTTCGTCGGCTTTGCCTGATGCTCGATCGAAATGGAATCGTCGCAGATCAGGACACCGTCGATAAGCCCGTCGAATGTCGAAAAGATCTCGCTGTAGTTAGTTGCGGGCGGCTTCCCCGTGAGGTTGGCGCTCGTGCTGATGATCGGGTGTCCGACGAGGTCGATGAAGGTGTTGATGAAGGGGTACGGCGAACAGCGGATGCCGACAAAACCTGTTCCGCCGGTGATGACATCGGGGAGTTTCGACTTGCATTTGTGAACGATGGTCATTGGTCCCGGCCAGAAAAACTTGGCGAGCCTCTGTGCTACTGGCAGAAATCCGTCGATGAGCTCGTCGAGCATCTTTGCGCGGTTGTTGTTCGAAATAAGGACCGAAAGCGGTTTGTCGGGGCGGATGCCTTTGATCTGCTTGATCCTGAGGATCGCATCCTGCTCGTAAATGATCGTCCCCAAGCCGTAGACCGTTTCGGTCGGATACGCGACAATCTGACCCTTGTTCGCGTTGAAAGCAGCCTCTTCAACCGAAAAAATATCCATTCTAAACCTCGCTGATAAGTTCTTGAATACGTTGATCTTTTTTCTCTATTTCTTCAAGCATCCTCGCCTTGTGGGCGGAGAGCTTCGCAGCAGTCTCTTCGTCGGAAGCGGCAATGATCTGGGCTGCGAAGAGAGCGGCGTTTTTAGCTCCGTCGATAGCCATGCAGGCGACCGGAACGCCGGAGGGCATCTGGACCGTCGAGTAGAGCGAATCGACACCGTGAAGTGCTGCCGAATCGATCGGGATAGCGATCACCGGCTTGATCGTGTGACCTGCGACGACTCCGGCGAGATGGGCAGCCGCCCCTGCACCGACTATAAAACAGGTCCCGTCAAAATTTTTAACAAGTTCAATGGTTTTTGCAGGGCTTCTGTGCGCCGAGCTGACATGGACCTCAAAGTCGATCCCGAATTCTTTCAGAGTGGAAACAGCCTTTTTCATAACACCCCAGTCGGAGTCGCTGCCCATGATGATCATAACCTTTTTCATTTTGCCTCACTATTGTTCAGTGAATTTACAAAGTTGAACGAAGCGTTCAGTTCGTCTATCTTTTGAAGTGACTCGTCGATGCACTTTTTGACTGCGTTCATGTTCGCCGGAGTCTGCGAACGGGAAAAGATCTTAACATTTCTCGAGCAGCCGAGAAGGTGATCGGTCACATCGTATATCTTTTTGTCCATCGCGTTCGGAGCCGCATTTTTGGTCTGCTGGATCTGTTTCCCGTTTTTCAGGGTGGATTCGACCTCCTTCAGGATCGCATCGATGTAGTCTGGATCGACCGCCTTGGCGGCTGAAAGACTCATCGAGAGCGTGACCAGACGGTAGGCCAGCGAAAGCTCGCCGATCGCAAGTGCCTGAGTTTTGGATGCCAGAAGCTTTTCGTTGGCGGCATCCGCCGAAACGATGAATGTGAAAGCTAAAATAAATAAGGATAGGAAGATTTTTTTCATAGCTAACCTCCAAATGGGGCGATTATAGTTTCCACAGGGCGGATTGTCAAAAAGCCGGGATACGGATCAGCCCTTTACGCCGCCGGCAGTGAGTCCGCCGATGAGATTTTTCTGGAGGATGAAGAAGAGGATCATTACCGGAAGCGAAACGATAATGGCTCCCGCCGCGAAGTGACCCCACTCGGTCGAGAAGCTCCCGACATAATTCTGGAGCGTGACCGGAAGTGTGAAGGCGCGTTCGTTGCCCAGGAATGTCGCAGCGAGGATGAATTCGTTCCACGCCGTCATGAAGCTGAACAGTGCCGTAACGACGATCGCCGGCTTTGCGAGCGGCATGATGATTTTGTAGAATATCATCCACTGGGTCGCGCCGTCGATCAGCGCAGCCTCCTCAAGGTCTTTCGGGATCGTGTCGAAGTAACCCTTCAGCATCCAGACGCAGAACGGGATCGCTGTGGTCGAGTAGACCAGCACGAGACCTGCGATGCTGTTGAGAAGTCCGAGCTTGTCGAGCAGGATGTAGAGCGGTATCGCCATGACGACGCCGGGGAACATCTGGCTTACGAGGAACATCTTCATCCCGAGTTTTTTGCCGGGAAATTCGAAGCGCGAAAAGGCGTAGCCCGCAGTCGTAGCGAGGGTTATCCCGAGAAGCGTGGTAGCCGCCGAAATGACGACGCTGTTCAGGAACTGTCTGCCGAAGAGCCAGCCGCCTGCCGAGTCTTTCGTGAAGATAACGTCCCTGAAGTTGCCGAGATAAAATTCCGTCGGCAGCGGATTTGCCGAGAGCGAAAAACCCTGACTCGGACTGAGTGCCATTTTTATGACCCAGAGCACCGGATAGAGAACGATCCCGCAGATTACTATCAGCGAAACGTGCATCAAAACTGCCTTTGTCCACGAAATTTTTTCTTTTGCCATAGCGTTTCCCTCAAAAGTTGCCGGCTGCGCAAACAGCTCACAGAACGGGTAAAGATACTGTCAAAGCTGAAAAAGTAAAAAAAACAGAGTAAAAAAGTTGACAACAGGATTTTCACAAGTAAATAAACCGCCGCTTTTTTGTTTTTTATAAATTGATTCTCTGAATGGGTCGGTAGCTCAGATGGAAGAGCATCTGACTTTTAATCAGGGGGTCGCGGGTCCGAGTCCCGCCCGACCCACCATTCAGTCTTTTTTGTGCGACCTTTTCGTCTAGTGGTTAGGACATCGGCCTTTCACGCCGGTAACGGGGGTTCGAGTCCCCCAAAGGTCGCCATTTTTTTTGCCCTTCAGCGGCTGCACTCAGACATACAAACACTT
>JAGAAT010000081.1 GCA_017615095.1 bacterium | reverse complement strand
TCTGAAGCAGTGCCGAAAGCTCGGTGCCTACAGAAGCGAGCTTCGAACAGTCCTCAAAGTATGATACGAGATCCTCCTTCTCCGCGCCGTCAGCCTTGTTCATCCTGACCGCGTCCGCTACGAAGCTGAGAGGAGTGAAATCCTGGTAGTAGGAGCCGCTGCACCACTTTTCGATGATCGCGGAGACTGTCGGCATGACTGTCTGGGCATCGAGAAGGAAGCTCGAGTAGTGCTGGGTCTGGGTCATCGCCGCACTCGAGCAGGTACCCATCATTATCGGGTCGCCCATCGCGGCACCCATGATCGGGTCACCCATTGCGGATCCCATGATCGGGTCGCCCATAGCGGCGCCCATGATCGGGTCGCCCATACCGGTGGTCATCATTATCGGGTCGCCCATCGCCGAGGTCATTATCGGGTCGCCCATCGCCATCGACATTATCGGGTCGCCCATCGCCGAGGTCATTATCGGGTCGCCCATCGCCGACATCATTATCGGGTCACCCATCGCCGAGTTGAGCACGGAGACCGTGCCGTCTGCGTCCTGGCGCTTTGCGGTAAGCATCGTCGCATCGCCGCCGTAGAGTGTGCCGGCATCGAAAAGAAGGTACATCGAATCGCCGGTAAATGTGGTGCCGTCAGGTCCGAAGTCGATCTTCGCAACGCTGTCGCCGTCTCCCGACGCAAGCACCTTGTAGGTTATCTTGTCGAGCTTCACGCCGTTGTTCGTGATCTCCGTGCCGTGCGGGATTATCGCATAGATACCGTTTGCGACACGCTGCGAAATGTTTTTCGACATGTCGCTGACATCGATCGTACCGCTCCCTTTGACGGAGAAGTAGACGACTGTCTCCGAAGCTTCGGCAAGCATCGTCTCCTCGCTTCCCTCTCCGAAAAGCCTCGCTCTGACTGCGAACTGACCTGCAACAGAGCTCTTCACTGAGTGCTTAAGCCCTTCGGCTCCGGTGTTCATTGCTGTCCAGACGACCTTGAAGCCGGGCGCTGCCGTATCGCTGCCGCCGGCGACTTCGAAGCTTGCCGTCAGATCCTCTTCGCTGCTCTCTTCGGTTATGTGGATCTCCTTTTTGCTGCCCGTGATCTCAAAGCCGTTGAAGAAGTCACGGTAGAGCGGACTCTCTGCGGAGATGTCGCTGCCGACAGCCTCGAGTACCTCTTTTGTCGAGTTCTTGCCTTCGGGAAGAAGGGATCTGACCTTCTGGAATCCAGAGGAGATCTGGCTGAATTTACTGTAGTCGAGCTCGCCGAGCCATGTCCCTGGAACGACTTTCAGGTACGTCCTGACCGCCGTCTCCGACTTGCGGAGATCCTTGCAGAACTTGCCTGACGAGACCGCGACCAGGTGGGTCATCGGCGAAATGTTGGCGAGCCTGTAGCTTTTGCCCCCGAAGCAGCTCTTGAAGCCTTCGGCATCGACGCAGTAGGTCTTATCCTGCTCGAGATCGTATCTGATCTCGTATCTGCCCTCCTTGATAACAGCCGAAGCAAGCTCTGAATCCTCTCCGCACTCGGAAAGGACTGCCTTCCTGCCGTCGGCACTCTCAGGCATCATATAACTACCGGAAACGGTACCCTCCGGTTCAGTAACCGGCTCTCCGTCTGCATCGGAATCCTCATCGGGTTCTCCGTCTGCGGGCTCCTGTCCGTCAGAATCCGGAACGTCGATCGCGTCCAGATCAGCCGCATCGGCGTCACCGTCCGGCAGGTTCTCCTGTGTCTTTTTTGAACTGCACCCGGCCGCAAGCAGAACAACTGCAAATACGACCAGTACCGAAAGCAAAAACTTTCTCATTTTCATCTCCAAAGCCTATACAATATAAATAAAGTACCTAAAAAAACTGCCAATTCTTGCCCGAATCCCTTTTTTTTCAAGTTTTTTAGGGGGTTAGTTGCCGAATACGGAAATCAGATCTTTCAGTCCGCTGCCCCGGTTGCTGCTGCTTTTCAAAGTGTTTTCAATGGTTTCTGCCGAGGCGTATATCGAGACCTCCTTTTTGGCTCTCGTGACTGCCGTGTAGAGGATCTCTTTGGTGAGCATTGCAGAGGAGTTGATATCGTCGGGTATCGAAATCAGGACGGATTTAAATTCGCTGCCCTGGCTTTTGTGGATCGTCATCGCGTAGACGGTCTCCACGATCCCCAGCTCCTGAATGGCAAAGCTGTGATCTCCGTGTCCTTGAAAATATGCCCTTTTTGTGCCGTTCCGTTCAAGGATGACGCCGCAGTCGCCGTTGAAAAGTCCGGTTTCGTAGTTGTTTTTCGTGACCATGACCGGACGTCCGTTGTACCACGGATCC
Source organism: bacterium (assembly GCA_017615095.1). Taxonomy (GTDB): domain Bacteria; phylum UBP6; class UBA1177; order UBA1177; family UBA1177; genus UBA1177. The sequence goes on along the minus strand of JAGAAT010000081.1, from coordinate 633 downwards.
CGCGCCGGATCGATCCCGAAGACTTTTTCTGCCGTTTCGTTGATCCTGGCGACGCTTTCGTTTGTCGTCGAGAGGATCTTGAAGCTGTTGAGTTTTTCCAGAATGACGGAGGGAGGATCAGCATCGAAAAGAAATTTGTAATTTTCTTTAATGATTCCGGCGATATCCTGCTTTGTGCCTGAGCTGTTCTGTTTTGTTTCAGAGAGTTTTGTATCAATGAATACATCTCTCTTTACCAGATTTTCCGAATCCTCCGCCTTGATCAGCTCAACGATTTCTCTGACAGCCGGATCAAAACGGTACGCCTTTGTCAGCTCGGCGATGTTGTTTTTGAAGACGCTCTGTTTCAACGCGCAGATATCGGAAAGGACGCTGCCTACCGCCACGCTTGCCAGCTGGTCCTTGTCGCCCAGAAGTATCAGCGAGGTTTTCCGGTCGATTGCATCGAGAAGCGCGTTCATTATTGAGATATCGACCATGCTGGCTTCGTCAATGATAATTAAGTCGGCATTCAAGTGGTTGTTTTTATTGAATGAAAATTTGCCGTAGCCGCTCCCGAGAAGCCGGTGGATGGAGCATCCTTCAAGCGTGCCGGCTGTTTCGACGGCTCTTTCCGTTATGGATTCCGAAGGG
>JAGAAT010000080.1 GCA_017615095.1 bacterium | reverse complement strand
TACCGGAAATATTGAAAAAAACACGGGAACACCTGAATTCCCCGCAGGCGATAATCGCGCTCAGATTCCCCTACTTCATCCAGAAAAAGGCTCCGGTTTCAGATATCGCCTCAATGTTCGCGGCAAACATACTGTTCAGCGGTTTCAGCGACGAGACCGGCGGAGACAGCTTCATTTTAGGCATCCGTCTGCCGGTAACGACCTTATGCCCGTGTTCGAAGGAGATCAGCGCCTTCGGAGCCCACAACCAGCGGAGTTTCGTCACTCTTTACGTCCAGTTCAAAAAGTTCATCTGGATAGAAGAACTGATCTCTGTCATCGAGGAGAGTGCGAGCAGCGAAATATATCCGCTCCTCAAACGTCCCGACGAAAAATTCGTCACCGAAAAGGCTTTTTCCAATCCCGTTTTTGCAGAAGACGTCGTGCGGAACATCTCGGAAAAGATGATGGCTGACAACAGGGTGAAATGGTTCATGGTCGAAACGCTCCACCTCGAGAGCATCCACTCGCACAACGCCTACGCAAGGATCGAGCGGTTCAAATCGAAATCGACTGTTCTCACCGAACATTTGCGCATGTTCAAAGGCTTTCCAAGGCAGGAATTATAAATTTTTAGGAGTTGAGTTATGAAAAAACTGTGTTTGATTTTGTTTCTGCTGCTTTTTTCGGCAGCTCTTTCTGCCGAGACGCTTTATTACTACGTCGAAGGTAAAAAAGTCATTCTCACCGAAGATTTTTCGAGCTATTCTTTCATCAGGACTTCGATCACGAGAGCGAATTTCGTGCTTCCGCAGAGTGTAAAACTGCTCAAAAAGAACGAAAATGCTTCGATAATCGAAATAAGTGACGCTTCCGCAAAGGAAACTCTCATCAAAAACGGACAGCTTTTCCCCGCTTACATCAAAGACGGTGTCAAACTCCACGTCAGCGGCATGATTTTTGTCAAGATCCCAGGAAAACCGAATGCTGAAAACGCCGAAAAATGGTGCAGAAAGAACGGTGTGACCTTTATAAAGCAGTATCAGTACATTCCGCAGTGGTATCTTGTTTCGGTCGATGGAAACCCGGTAAAAAAAGCGGCTGAACTTGTCGAAAGCAAGGCGGCGGAGGCGGCTGAACCGAGTTTTTTCATCCCTATAAAAAAAAGGGCTTACATCCCTAACGATAAGCTTTTTTCAAATCAGTGGCATCTTCACAATGACGGTTCAAACAAATCCGTCACCGGTAACGACCATGCGCGTGTCGCCGAAGCTTGGGAAGCCCTTCAGACTTTCAAAGGAAACTTAGGCGGTCGTGGTGTCAAACTTGCGATCATTGACGACGGTTTCGACCTTGATCACGAGGACTTGGCCGGAAGGTTCACTAACGGCAAGGATTTCGGCGACAATGACAACGATCCGACTTACTATGTTTATGACGAAAAATTTTGTCGTGCACACATAGACTATACCGGAATCGAATACTACGATTGTTCCGATATGCACGGAACGGCTTGTGCAGGAGTCGCTGCTGCTGCGGTAGACAACGGCAAAGGAGTTGCCGGTGCATGCCCTGAATGCACAGTGATCCCGATCAGGATCGATTTTTTATCCAACACAACGCTTGATGATTATGCGATCGAAAGTTTCCAGTGGGCGGCTTCTGCAGGCGCTGATATCATTTCCAACAGCTGGGGCCCGCTCGACAACGAAGGCGCTATGGATGCGAGCACGCCGCTTAAAAATCTGTTTGCCCAACTGGCTACTGAGGGAAGAAACGGCAAAGGGATAATAATCCTTTTCGCTGCCGGGAACGGAAATGAAAGTATCGATGCCTCCAGCACAAAAGACGGTTTTGCAAGCAACGAAAATGTTTTTGCGATCGGTGCGACAAGAGCTGACGGAAAAAGATGTATCTACTCCGATTACGGTCCTTCACTGGACTTTGTGGTCCCCAGTTCTGATTTTTCTTCGGACTACAGGACACAGTATGACGGTATCTGGACTGTCGACAACACAGGCCGTGACGGTTACAACACGGGAAAATCGTCTCTCGGCGATTCACAGGGCAACTACACCAACGATTTCAGCGGCACATCATCCGCATGTCCGCTTGCAGCAGGCATAACAGGGCTAGTCCTTGCTGCAAATCCTGATCTTACGCGCAATCAGGTCTATCAAATTTACAAAAACACTTCGGATAAAGTAGGCGACAAAGCTTATTCTAACGGATTAAACAACTATTACTGTTACGGAAGGATCAACGCCTGCAAAGCCGTAAAAAGAGCTCTTAAACTGGCAGGAGAGGATGTCTCTCAAGTCGTCTGCAGCGGAGATCCCGAGACCGATGACCCCGATACTGACGATCCGGACACCGGAGATACCGGGCATCCGGGTGATACCGGCGATACGGGTGATACCGGCGATACCGGTCATACGGGTGATACTGGAGATCCGACTGACACTGCCGACACAACAGACACTGCCGACTCAGCCGACACAGGTGACATTCCTGCCGGTCCTGACTGCGGAAACGGCAGGATTGATCCAAACGAGATCTGTGACGGCAACGCAATCCCATGCGCCCAACTTGCAGGCGCTCCCAAAAACGGAACGGCAAAATGCGCAGCAAACTGCATGGGCTGGGATCAGTCCGGTTGTTACAACGACGGCGAAACTGCGCCGGAAGGCTCCGACACGCCTGATTCCGGAAACTGCGGAAACGGTATTGTCGATGAAGATGAAGAGTGTGACGACGGAAATAAAACCAGCGGTGACGGCTGCTCAAAATACTGCATGATAGAAGAATCGAACTCAAAAAGCGGCGGTTGTTCCCTCGATCTTCTTTAATTCCCGGATTCTTAAAACTCAGAACATAAACTTTAATCCAAAGGCAAAAAAAAGCCCCTCCGGAGAGG
>JAGAAT010000079.1 GCA_017615095.1 bacterium | reverse complement strand
GATTCTTCCTGCACATGCAAGTCCGATGAGCACGTCGAGAACGGTGTCTGCACCTTGAATACGAAAGATCCTGAAAGCTGCGGAACACTTCCGGCGAATGCTGAATGGGTAAACGGTGAGACTTACATCCCGACCTGGAACGGTTCTGCTTACACGAGTGCAACAGTAAATTATGCGGCAAGCGGTGACTGCGCATTCCAGTGCAAGACAACATATAGCTGGATAGATTCTTCCTGCACATGCAAGTCCGACGAACACGTCGAGAACGGCGTCTGCACCTTGAATACGAAAGATCCTGAAAGCTGCGGAACTCTTCCGGCTAATGCAGAATGGGTAAACGGTGAAACATATATTCCGACATGGAACGGCGAAGGATACACGAGCGCAACTGCAAACTATGCTGAGAGCGGTGACTGCGCATACAAGTGCAAAGCAACATATAGTTGGATAGATTCTTCCTGCACATGCAAGTCCGATGAGCACGTCGAGAACGGCGTCTGCACTTTGAATACTAAGGATCCTGAAAGCTGCGGCTCACTCCCGGCTAACGCAGAATGGGTAAACGGCGAAACTTACATCCCGACTTGGAACGGCGAAGGATACTCAAGTGCAACAGCAAATTATGCTGAGAGCGGTGACTGTGCATTCCAGTGCAAAGCAACATACACATGGAACGGCTCAGTCTGCTCCTGCACCGATGATCAGCATGTTGAAAACGGTGTCTGCACCTTGAATACGAAAGATCCTGAAAGCTGCGGCGAGCTTCCTGATAACGCTCACTGGGTAGAAAACAGCATGTACACTCCGACCTGGAACGGTGAGGAATATTCGAGCGCTACCGCCAACTACGCGGAGGATGGAGACTGCGCATATCAGTGCAACGACACATTTGAATGGAACGGTTTTGCGTGCGGCTGCACGAACGGAACTCACATCGAAGAGGGTCTCTGCACATCCGATACGAAGGAGGATGAACCCTGCTCGGATCTTCCTGAAAATGCAGAGTGGTCCGGCAGCGGCTTCTACACTCCGACATGGAACGGTACGGAATATCCGGTCATTGCTGCTCATTACGCGGCAAGCGGCGAGTGCGCTTACAAGTGCAAAGCAACATACACCTGGAACGGCTCAGTCTGCTCCTGCACCGATAGCGAACACGTTGAAGAGGGGCTCTGCGCATCCAACACCAAGGATCCTGAAAGCTGCGGAACACTTCCGGCGAATGCTGAATGGGTAAACGGTGATACATACATCCCGACATGGAACGGCGAAGGATACTCGAGCGCAACAGCCAACTACGCTGAAAGCGGCGAGTGTGCTTACAAGTGCAAAGAAACATACAACTGGATCGATTCTTCCTGCACATGCACCGATACAGAGCACGTCGAGAACGGTGTCTGCACTTCGAACACTCAGGCTGCTGCAAGCTGCGGAACACTCCCGGCTAACGCATACTGGGTAGGCGAAAGCACCTACGTACCGACCTGGAACGGTGAGGAATACTCGAGCGCAACTGCCAACTACGCAGATTCAGGCGACTGCGCATTCCAGTGCAATCCGACCTACATCTGGGTCGAGACCAACGGCACCTGCGCTTGTCCGGCAGAGCAGCACGTCGAAGACGGCGTCTGCAAATCCGATACCGGCGAAGCTCAAAACTGCACGAGCCTCCCGGCTAATGCAACTTGGGTTGCAGCGACCTACACACCTCACTGGAGCGGCGAAGCCTGGTCAACTGAACCTGCGGCGACCTACTTCGAAGATGAAGGCGAAGAGTGCACCTACGAGTGCGCTACCGACTACCACTACGAAGAGGGAAGCTGTCAGTCCGACACGAGACCGGCTGAGTCCTGCGGCGAGCTTCCCGAGAACGCAGAATGGGTCAACGGTGATACTTACATCCCGACCTGGAACGGCAAGGGCTATCCGTACGCAACAGCTCACTATGCCGAGGAGGGCGACTGCGCATTCATCTGCACAGAAGACTACTACTGGGATCTTGATACAGTCACTTGTCAGCCGCTGCCTTACTGCGGCGACGGCATCATTCAGAATGCCGAGTGCGAAAACATTCAGGATTATGAATGCATCGCTGTTGAAGGAATGAGCGAGTTCTGCGACGAAGGTGAACTCAACGGCACATACGGTCACTGCAACAATGATTGTACCGACACCCTCAGGTGCGGCGACGGCATACTCAACGGCGACGAATACTGCGATGACGGTGTGAACAACGGTCAGTACGGTTTCTGCGACCAGCTTTGCTCTGAATGCGACGACGAATTCCACGTTGAAAACGGTCACTGTGTATCGAACGCTGGAGAATACGTTGAATGTGAGGGCGAGCTTCCTGAAAATTCAACTTGGGTAATCAGCACATACCACAGATATTGGGATATCGACAACGGATACTGGCGTCCTTCACCGGAACCGATCTACAGTGAAGAGGAGGAGGAGTGCTCATTCAGATGCAATGACGGCTATGCTTGGCATGATGATACAGGCGAGTGCCAGCCCTCTTACTGCGGTGACGGCATCCTCGATGAGGACGAAGAAGCCTGCGACGACGGTGAACTCAACGGCACCTACGGTCACTGCAACGCTGACTGCACCGATACCCTCAGATGCGGTGACGGACTCCTTAACGGCGACGAAGAGTGCGATGACGGTGTGAAAAACGGTGAGTACGGATTCTGCAATGAAACCTGCACTCTCTGCACAGATGACGAGTTCCACATCGAAAACGGTCACTGCCGTTCGAATGCCGGAAGTTTCGTTGAATGTGAAGGTGAGATCCCGGAAAACTCCTATTGGGTAAACAATACATACTACACTTATTGGACAAATACCGGAGAACTTGGCAGCGGAGACGGTTACTGGTATGTAGCTGAACCGACCTACAGTGATGAGGAGGAGGAATGCTCCTTCAGGTGTGTGGAAAACTATGCATGGGATGGCGAAGAGTGCGTGGAGACTATCTGCATTACCGAAAATCCGTGTACTGAAATTGAAAACGGAAACGGAGAATGTTTCTCCAGTGATCTTGAAGAATACAGCTGCGGTTGTGTTGACGGCTACGTTTGGAACGGTGAAGCTTGTGAGCTTCCCGAATGCAGCCCGACAAGCGGGACTCCGTGCATGGATTCTGAAACCGCACTCACCTGGTCTTCAAAATCGTCAAGCAACATGGTTTGGGATAACGCAAATTCATACTGTGAAAATCTGACCGAAGGCGGTTACGACGACTGGAGACTGCCGAATATCGACGAGCTCAGGACACTTATTCAAGACTGCGCTGCCACAGAACCCGGCGGTTCATGCGGTGTTACGGAGAGTTGCCTCTCTTATTCTTGTTATATTTCAGATGCTTGTGGATCTTGTTCATCAGATAGCACCGGCGGACACAGCAAATTCGGAGAGACCAGTGTGCTGTGGTCTTCCTCTACTCCCTCAGCTAATCCAGATCGCGCGTGGTACGTAGTTTTCAGAAATGGGTATGTGAACGACGGCGATAAGTCGGTCAATACCCATGTCCGTTGTGTCAGAGAACCCAATTCGTGCGACTCCAACCCGTGTTCGGAAGTTGCAAATTCCGACGGGACTTGTTCGGCTGATCAGGATGGCGGATATGTCTGCGGATGTCTCTACCCTCACATTTGGAACGGCGAGGAGTGCGTTCTTCGCGAATGCAGTTCAACCAGCGGGACTCCGTGCATGGATTCTGAAACCACACTCACCTGGTCGCAAAAAATAACTGGCGGATTGCGATGGGAATATGCCGGTTCAATCTGCGAAAACCTGACCGAAGGCGGATACACCGACTGGAGACTGCCGAACATAGACGAACTCAGAACGCTTATTCAAAACTGTGCTGCCACTGAACCGGGCGGCACATGCGGCGTTACAGAGAGTTGTTTGTCTTATGCTGATTGTTGGAGCTCAGGTACTTGCAACTCTTGTTCAGCAACTTCTTCTCACAGCATTTTTTTGGATGATCAAGGTTACGTCTGGTCTTCTTCTTCTGAATCAGATCGTCCGGATTATGCATGGCTCGTGGATCCCTATTTGGGAAGCGTGGTTTCCTACAGTAAGTCAAACACGGCGTATGTCCGTTGCGTCAGATCGGAGACCCAGCAGGCAAGCTGTACAGGTTTGCCTGAAAACGCAGATTGGAACTCGGTTACCTCGATCACGCAGAAATGGAACGGTACATCATGGTATCCGTCGTCAACCGGCTCTTACGGCGAAGAAGCAAGCACCACTGAATGCCGCTTCAAATGTGATGATGGCTATGTCTGGGACGGTGAGGAGTGCGTAGAAACTATCTGCGCTACCGAAAATCCGTGTGTTGAGATTGAAAATGGAAACGGATCATGTATCGGTACTCTTGAAGGATACACCTGCGGCTGTGATGAAGGCTACATTTGGAACGGTGAAGAATGCATTGACGATCCGTGTGATCCCGATCCGTGTCAGGGAATCACAAATTCTGACGGGACATGCTCGGCGGATCAGGATGGCGGATACAGCTGCGGCTGCAATGATGGCTATGCTTGGGATGGAGAGGAGTGCATGGAGACTATCTGCATTACCGAAAATCCGTGTACTGAAATTGAAAATGGAAACGGATCATGCTTCGGCACGCTTGAAGGCTACACCTGCGGCTGCAATGACGGCTATTTCTGGAACGGTGAGGATTGCAAACCTTTGACTCTCGGCAAAATCTGTACCGGTCAGACAAAATGCTACAACGACGACGGAAATGAAATCACCTGCCCTGCTGAAGGTGGATCTTACTTCGGTCAGGATGCGCAGTATGCGGCTCTCGGGAAATGCATCCCGCAGAGCTTCACTGCAGGAACCGGTGCTCAGGAAGGAACTGTTATTGACAACAACACCGGTCTTGTTTGGGAACAGTCGCCGTCGTCAGACACTTACACTCGGGCAAACGCAAACAACCACTGTGCTGAATTGAACAGCTCAAGCTACGGCGGTATCAATACTTGGCGTGTTCCGAATCCCCTTGAACTTCTGACTATCGTTGACAACAGCACATACAACCCTGCAACAAACTCCAATTTCACAAATATGCCGACATCAAGCAGTGTCTATTTCTGGACATCTGCAGAATACAAAGTCAACACCACTTCTGCTTTTGCATTTTATCCTAATAATGGCCAAGGTGTTGCGGAACCGAAAACCGAGACTTTTAACGTTCTTTGCGTCAGCGGGGACGAGATGCAGCCTGCGACATCTGCTGATTTCACGTCCCAGACGATAAGCGGTTCCGTTGTTGTTACCGATTCAAAGACAGGTCTCATGTGGCAGAAGGAGTATGAGAGCAAAACATGGCAGGAGGCCCTTGACTATTGCAAGAACCTTGAATATGCGGGATATTCAGACTGGAGACTGCCGAATAAAAATGAGCTTGCATCTCTGGTAAACTATGAAAAATCCGGTTCGCCGTATTCATATTTCCCCGATATGCCGAGCAATTATTTCTGGTCTTCCTCTACTATGTCAAATAGTTCAAGCAAGGCATGGATCGGGAGTTTCAACTATGGGTATGTGAACAGCACCAGTAAGACGGACAACCGCTACGTTCGTTGTGTGAGGTAGTGCGTAGAGACACCGTGGTGCGTCTCCACCCTCTCCGTCACTGTGTGACACCGAGTCAACTTGCCCCTTTTATTTTTCATTTTAAATTCTTAGTTATTTTTAAAACAAATATAATGCTCGAAAATTGAGACTAAAAACTTGCTTTATTTAAAATTTAAGTTATTGCAATCGCGTATTTTGTTGCCGGGAGGAGAATTGTGGAAACAGCCATTGCTTATTTTGACGAAACAGGAGACGACGGACTTATCAACTATTCCAGTCAGGATTTCGTATTGACAAGCATCTGCACAAAAGCAGAGACATGGAAAAAAAACTATAATGTTATGAAAAGTTGCCGAGCACTTCTTAAAGAAAAATATGGCTTCCATGCAACGATTGAAATGCACACCAAGAATTTTCTTACCGATAAAACTCCTTACCGTGATTATGGCTGGACAAAGGAACAAAAGCGTGAAATTCTTACTCTTTTCACAACTTGCATTGCAGAACAAATGGATATTTTCACTTTCAATGTTGTAATTGATAAAACCAAAATCATTGATCCCGACTATGATATTCTCGAACACGCACTTATTTACAACATTCAGCAAATCGAAAAATCAAGCGTGAATAACTGGAACTATATTATCATAACGGACAAAGGGCGGATTGCACCTATGAGAAGGACGTCTCGCGCCCTTTGCAGCAGTGACGAATCTCTGCCGTTTGGTATGAATTTCCCAAGCAAACCTGTAAAAGGTCTGATCGAAGATATTCTTGAAAAAGACTCTTCTGAATCATTTTTTATTCAAGTTTCAGATTTTATTTCATATTTTTCGCATTTGTATTTCAAATGCGTGATCAAAAAAAATCCGTTACCGTCAAGAGTTCAAAGCATAATTGACACAGACTTCATAATTTGGGTGATGGAAAAACTGAAAAGTTGCGGAAAATTGAATTTGTCAGCATCAAAAGAAAACGAATACGGATTGGCGATTTATCCAAAATAGGAAAAAACACCACCTACGAAGCATTCGCTTTTTCAGTGGTTCGGAGGATTCTAATCCAACATTAAGAAAAATCAAGCAATTTCTTGCAATATACAAAGGTCGGGAAAAGCCAAACGCTTCTGCATTGATGACATGGAGTTCAATTGGTAAAGAGAGGTGGACGTGTATCAGGAGTCCGATGCGTGAGGTAGTGCGTCGCCGCGCCGCGAGGCGTCTTCACCCTCTCCGTCACTGCGTGACACCGAGTCAACTTGCCACTGGCAACTTGACCCCGAAGGGCGAGGCCGGCTTTGACTTGGCTCACACTCAGGGGGAGCTGGTTGCCGAACGGCAATCTGAGAGGGTAAAAACCTCATGGATTTCCCAGAAAAATTGAGTATAATACAGCGGTTTTTGTTTTTTGCGCCGCTTCATTATTACTATATGACGTTATTACGGTATAACGACAGAATATAGCGGCACAAAAAAACAAAAACACGGAGGTGTTGCAATGTTTAGAAACAGGAGGATATATGGCTAAAATTACTGCTGAAATTTTTGTTTTGAGGGATAAGGGCGGCGATCTTGTCAACGACATCGACACCGACATGATCTTTCACAACAAGTACCTTTCGATCGTCGACATCAAACAGATGGGTCAGTACGCGCTCGACAACCTTGAGGGCTACGAGGACTTTCCGAAACGCGCAAAACCGGGCATGATCGTTGTCGCCGGCGAGAATTTCGGAGCCGGCAGCAGCCGTCAGCAGGCGGTCGACTGCTTCATTTCGCTCGGGCTCCAGGGCGTCGCGGCAAAGTCGTTCGGTGCGATCTACAAACGCAACATCATCAACAGCGGCTTCCCGATGATCGAGCTTCTGGATATCGATCCGGCTTCACTCGAGACGGGCAGGACGCTCGTTTTCGATACAGGAACGGGCGAGATCTTCGACGGCGCTAAGCCTGTCGGACATTTTAAAAAGTTTTCGACGGTCCAGCGCGACATCATAGAGAAAAACGGACTTTTAAACTGTTTTTAGAGGTAACAATTGAAGAACATTAACAAAAATTCCCGTGCTGCCGGTGTGATCCTTCACCCGACATCGCTTCCGTCACGTTTCGGTGTCGGCGATCTGGGCGAGAGTGCCCGCCGCTTCGTAGATTTTCTGGCTGAATCGCAGGTTTCTGTCTGGCAGATCCTGCCTCTGACCCCGACAGGCGGAGACGGCTGCCCCTACAACTCGTGCAGCGCCTTTGCCGGTAACGAGATCCTGATCGATCCGCTCTATCTCGTCGGTCTCGGTCTGCTTGACGAAAATATGCAGGTCCCGCAGTTCAGCGATATCCGTGTCGATTATGACGCTGTCATCAGGTTCAAGTCTGAGATCCTTGCTCTGGCTGCAAAGCGCTTCTTTGCCGGAGACTACGACAAGTCGGATTTCAACGGATTTGTTGCAAAAAACAGCTTCTGGCTTGACGATTACGCATTCTTTATGGCGCTCCGTGCCGAAAACGACGGCAAATCGTGGGCAGACTGGCCCGAAAGGTTCAGGAACCACGACGGGCGCGTGCTCAAGACCTTTGAAAAGAGCCACGCAAACGAGATCGCCCGCTACAAGTTTGCTCAGTGGATATTCTCTCTCCAGTGGAACGGACTGAAGGAGTACGCGAACAGCCTGAATATCGATATCATGGGCGATATCCCGATTTTCCTTTCGTTCGACAGCGCCGATGTCTGGGCAAATCAGGAGCTTTTTATGATGGAGGACGGCGCTCTTTCGGATGTTGCAGGAGTTCCACCTGATTATTTCAGCGAGGATGGTCAGCTCTGGGGCAATCCGCTCTACAACTGGCGCCACCTCAAGAAGAACGGTTTCGGCTGGTGGATCGACAGGTTCCGCAGGAATTCGGAGCTTTACGACATCATCAGGCTTGACCATTTCAGAGGTTTCAGCGCATTCTGGGCGGTCCCTGCGACTGAGACTACGGCTAAAAACGGGGTTTGGAAAAAGTGCCCCGGCGACGAGCTTTTCAAGACGCTCAAGGCCAAGCTCGGTGACCTCAGGATCGTTGCGGAAGATCTCGGGAATATCGACGAAGATGTCATCAGGCTCCGCGAATCCCACGGCTTCCCGGGGATGAAGATCCTCCAGTTCGCGTTTGCCGAGGGGACGGACCATCCTTTCCTGCCGCACAACTTCACCGACACGAACTGCGTGATCTACACGGGGACTCACGACAACGACACGACTGTCGGCTGGTACTGGTCATCTGATCCCAACACGAAGGCGTTCGTGAACAACTATCTCGACACCGACGGTCAGAATATCCACAAAGCCTTTATCCGCCTTGCTTTGAGCTCGATCGCCAAGCTCGCGGTCTTCCCGCTTCAGGATGTTCTGGGCTGGGGCAGTGACTGCCGCCTCAACGTTCCCGGAACGACCGGAAACTCCAACTGGACATGGCGCTTCAGAGAGGGCGACCTCAGAAAGGAGCACTCCGACTGGCTTCGCGGCGTGATCGTCGCCTTCAACCGTATGCCGCTTGTCGGAACGGATGACGAATGAAGAGAAAAATCATCACAGTTATAAGCATCCTAGCCGTTTTTGCCTTTGCCTTTGCGGTTCACTGGTTCCTGAAACCGGCTCCGGTCGAGGGGTGTAAGATCGATCCGGCGTATGTGGAGCAGTTTTTTGCCGGATTTGAAAAAGTAGAAGAGATCCGCGGAGAAAACTGCTTCTTTGAGGTGACAGGCAAAGACGGCGGAAAGGTCGGGCGGATCCTCTACGCAAAGCCCGGAGAGGATAGTCTTATGGGTTACGGCGGTCTTGTCAGGGTCGTCGTCGCGCTGACTCCCGACAACAGGATCATCGGCACGGAGCTTGCAGAAAACAGTGAGAGCCGGGGCTATATCGCCCGGGTCAGGGATTCCGGTTTTTTCAAAAGCTGGAACGGGATGACCGCCGGAGCGGCTCTGGATGCGAAGGTCGATACGATCGGCGGTGCCACGATGTCGAGCACGGCTTACCGTGAAATGGTGCGGCAGAATCTTGCTGCCTATCTTTCGCTTGCGCCTGCCGGACAGCCGGTGAAAACCGACCTCTTCATGCTGATTTCGACGCTCTGCCTTGTTGCTTATGCCATGTTTTCAACGTTTTTCCCGAAAAAGACGGCAAAATTCCGCATTTTCCAGCTTCTGGCTTCGACCGTTGCCTTAGGTTTTGCCGGCGGACTTGCCTTTTCGGCGGAATCCTTCAAAAACTGGCTTGCGAGCGGGGAGATCCCGCTGATTTCGATGATCCTGCTTGCGGCAGCGGTACTGGTTCCGATAGTCTCCGGCAAAAACGTATACTGCCAGCAGCTCTGCCCGTTCGGCGCGGCTCAGGAGCTCTTCGGAAAGATCCCTCTGCCGAAGGTGACGCTTCCTGCGGTTTTGATCAGGATAATGAATATAGTCAGGGTCTGCGCCGCAGCTGCGCTTTTCATCCTTGCGATGCTCAGGATCCTCGAAGATCTGACTCCGTTCGAGCCGTTCACCGTTTTTCAGTATCAGACGGCGGGAGCTGTGACCTTCATCCTGAGCGGTGTGATCCTGGCTGCTTCGGTCTTCACAGCCAGACCCTGGTGCAGACTTCTCTGCCCGACTGGAACGATCTTCAACCTGCTTAAATCCGGCAGGTGAGTGATGAGTAAACTTTCAACGCCTTTAAAGGTCAATCTGACGATTTCGGTGATGTTCCGGGATCCGCGGCAGCTTGACGAGGTGAGGGGAATCCTTGAAAAAAAATACGGAAAAATCGACGCCGTTTCGGATGTCTACGATTTTTCTTCGATTTCGGAATACTACGATCCCGAGATGGGAAGCGGCATCAGCAAGGTGATATTCAGCTTTGAAGAGTGTATCGGACGCGATGAACTCGCAGACGTCAAGCTCTTCTGCGCCGCGCTGGAGGGTCGCTACACCGAGGCTGGAAACCGTTCTGTCAACCTCGATCCAGGGCTTCTGAGTCTCGAAAATTTCATCCTTGCGACGGGCAAGAACTACAGCCACCGGATCTATCTGCGCGACGGAGTTTTTGCCGAGGTGACTCTGATTTTCGGCAAAAAGGGTGTGATCCGCGAGCTTCCGTGGAGCTACCGCGACTACCTTTTCGAGCCGGCAAGGTCTTTTCTGCTGGAGGTCAGGGAGCTTTACCGCAAAAAACGCGAACGTCTTCTCGGAAAGGGGGCGCTTTGAGAGTCCTCTTTTTCCCGATGAAGGCGGAAAACCCTTTCCCGATCAAGGTTTCAACTGGTGAGGCGGTCAGGGTCTCCGACAATCTGACTCTCTGCTGCACAGGTATGGGACATGCAGGAGCCGGAGTCTTCAAAAGAGTCCTTGAAGAGAATCCCGACTTCACCGAACTTTACGAATTCGGTTCGGCTGCGGCCGTGAAAAACGCGGAGATCAACGAAATTTACGAGTGCTGCTCTTTTTTTGACGCAGACGGCTGCCTGACCGGCGGATCGCCGAAAAAAACAGGCTTCAAGACGGCGGCAGTGACCGGCGGCGATGAGCTGTTTTTAGGCGTGAAACCTGCTTGGACAGAAGGTTTGACGATGCCGCTGCTCTACACGATGGAGAGCCTCTGCTTCAAACGGACTGCCGACGGGCTTGGCAGAGAATTCATATCTGTCAGGCTTGCGACCGACTGCGGTGAGGGCGATATCCGCGCTGCCGTCAGGCGGAGTCTGGAAGAGAACAGGGCGCGTCTCTTCGGCTTTTTCAACTCCCTGAGGTAGGTGCTGCATGGCTTTGATCGTTCACTACGGGCTTAGTGCGGATTCGTTCGTCGATCCGATCATCGGTATTTTCGAGTCGATAGAGAGGGAAAACCCGCTTGCGAAAAAGGATATCGTCGCCCAGAACCAGAGCATAGCGACGTGGATATCGCTTGCTGTCGCCGAAAAAAGGGGGGTCAGCGTTTCGAAACGCCACCTTTCACCGGAGGCGTATCTCAAAAAAATCGCAGCGGAACATCTCAGGCTGGATACGGACGGCTCTGTTTTTGAAAAGAAAAGACTTGTCTGGGCGCTCTACGCTCTTCTGGAGGAGCTTCGCAGCGGTGACGACCCCGATTTCGCCTCGATCCGCGGATACATGGCGGAGAGCAGCCTCAAGGCGTTTCAGCTCGCAGTCAAGGTCGCATACCTTTTTGACCAGTATTTCGTTTACCGGCCCGATCTGATCGTCAGCTGGAAAAACCAGAGGCTGAACGACCCGTCGGACAGGGACGAAGTCTGGCAGTTCAGGCTTTTCCGCAGGCTTTCGGAGAGATATCCTGATTCGCTGACGAAGTACGATTTTTACGAGCACTTCGTGCAGGGCTGCCGTGAGTTGAAGAGGAGCGGATTCAAGTCTTCCAAGCGGGTGATCCTGCTGGATGTCTCGCTCGACGAATACCTTTTCTCGCTTTTCCAGAGCCTTTCAGAGCTCATCGACGTCTATATCTTCTGCTTTTATCCATCTTCCGTAATGCTCGACCGCGATACTGAGAACCCGGTCATAAACCGTTTCTGCAAGGGCGAACGCTACTTTTTCGGGCAGACCTGCGGGCTCTGCTCGAACGAACTGGAGGGCGCTTCTTACGGTCCGAGCCGGCTGGCGGCGCTGCAACGGTCGGTTTTCAACGATGAGGGGTGTTTCCCGGAGTGCGTAAAAGAGGACGGTTCCATCAGGATAAATGTCTGCTGGAGCAAGATGCGCGAGGTCGAAGAGCTGAAATCGGAGCTTGTGAGGCTCTTCAAGTCCGATCCGACGCTGCTGCCGGAGGATGTCGCTGTCGCTGCGCCGGATATTTCCGACTATGCGGTAGAGCTCGAGACTCAGTTCGCCGGCTTTGACGAGATCCCTACAGCCCTGCCGGTCCTGAAGGGGACAGGAGTGCGTGAGACCTTCCTGCTTCTGCTTGATATCTGCGGTTCGGACTTCGAGAGGTCGCGGGTCCTGGAGATCTTTGAAAACCCCTCCGTCATGAAACGCTTCGGCGTGGAGCCTGAATCGTGCAGGGATCTTTTCGATCTGATAAGCGGAAGCGGCGTGAAGTGGGGGATCGATGAGAGCCACCGCGAAAAAACCGGCTGCGGAGAGGGTTTGCAGAACACCTGGAAAATGGGGCTGGACCGCATCTTCGCGGGCTGCGTCATGCCGCTTACGGACAACTTCGACGACTTCAACGGCGTGATCCCTGTCGAAGATCTGAACGGGGAAAAGGCAGAGGATTTTGCGAAGTTTTCACTCTTTTTCGATGCGCTTGCAGAGCTTGACGCTGTTTGCTCCGAACCTCGGCCGATCCTTGAATGGGAGCAGGTTTTGCAGCAGTCGGTGCTCGACAGGTTCTTCTGCGGTGATGAGACTTCGTACCGGGAGCTGAAGCTTTTGAGAGAGTGCATCTCCGGGCTTGCCGCCGGCGACGGGGCCGCTCCTGACAGGATCCCGTTCGAGACTGTCCGCGATTTTTTGAAGCGTGAGCTTGCCGGCGTGCCGGTCTCTTCGCGTGAGGTGACGGGACGTGTCACCTTCTGTTCGATCCGTTCGCTTTCGATGATCCCGTTCAGAACGGTTTTTCTCATCGGCATGAGCGCCGAAGCCTTTCCCAGAGAGGACAACAGGCTTGCCTTCGACCTGACGCGGAAAGGCGGCAGAGCGGTGAGGTCTCTCAAAAACGACGACCTTTTCATGTTCCTCAAGGTGCTGATGACTGTGCGGGATTCGCTTGTGATAAGCTATGTCGGAAAGAGCATGAACTCCTTTTCGGACAGCAGCGAACTGCTTCCTGTTTCAAATGCCGTCAACGATCTTCTGGAGTATCTGACAGGCAGGATTACGGATCTTTCGGGAGAGGCGTCGGTGATGCCGATCAACTCCTACTCCTTCATCCCGACCGACGGAGGCAAGCCTCTCTCTGCCGCCTGTTTCGAGGAAAAAAAGTACGGATCCGACAAGGTCGAGGTCTCTCTCGATGAGCTCGCCGCATTTTTCAAAGACCCGGCGAAAAGCTACTTCACAAAGCGTGCGGGGATCGTGCTCCCGAAGCTTGACGATGCCGGTGAGGACGAAGAGATGTTCGATTTCAACAATCTTGAAAAGTGGAAGCTCTGCGAAGATTTTCTGCACGGACCCGGCGAGGATGAGATCATCCGACGTGCAAGGCTGACCGGAACTATGCCTTTCGGAGAGTACGGAACGGATAAGATCCGCAGGTCGCTGAGCGGACTCGACGGACTCGTCAATGCCGCAGAGGCTGCCCGGGGCGGGATGGAGGCGACTCCGGTAAATATCGATCAAACCTACACTGTCGGTGGAAAAACAGTCAGGCTTTACGGCAGGATCGACCAGGTTTACGGAAACAATCTGGTCTATGTTACGGCTTCAAAACTAAAAAGCGTGAAAAACAGATTCAAGCCGCTGATTTATGCCTTTGCTCTCGGAACGCAGCGGTTCGACTGGAAGTTGACAGTTATTGCACCCGACAAAAAGATGAACGGTGTCCCGGCGGCGGTCATCGAGAGTTCGGAGTGCCCTGATTCCCTCTCTCATCTTTACACGATGCTCGAAATTTACTGCGACGCGCTGGATGAGTTTCCGTTTTTCTCTCCAGAAACGGTGAAGGAGGCAAATACCGAAGACGACAAACTGAGGAAAAGGGTTTACGAGCTCGTTTCGGAGGGATCTGGCGGCGGACAATTTGACTTTTCTTCGGAATACTCGCAATTTATCTCCGACCACTGGAGTTTTTTTGCGCCGCTTTTTGATAAGGAGAGGCTTGAAAAAACATGCGGGTATTCGCGAAAGCTCGCGGAAATAGCCGGGGTTTTGGTTACTGACAGAAAAACGAAAAAGAGAAAATGAGTGATACAAAAAGCAACAGCAGCGAACTGCGGCCGGCGGTAAATACAGGTTCGGTCATCGTCTCCGTACCTTCTGAACCGTCAGGGACGGTCGAAAGGTCGAAAAGCCGCGTGACGCCTGAGACTCCTGGGCGCTACACGCCGAAAGTCGAGTGGGGGAGAGGCGGTGCAGGCAGAGTAATGATCGTCGCCGACAAGCACACGGGGCGCGAGATCGCAATGAAGGAGCTGCTTGTCGATTTGCAGAAAAAGCCTCACGGAGACGTCCTTTCCGATGTCATCCGCAACCGCTTCCTGCGTGAAGCGAAGATCACGGCTCAGCTCGAACACCCCTCGATCGTGCCCGTCTACGAGATAGGCTGCCACGATGACGGCGCATTCTACTACACCATGCGGTTCGTTAAGGGCAAAACGATGTCCAAGGCTCTCAGAAGCTGCGCCACGCTTGAACAGCGGCTCGAGCTTATGCCTCACTTCATCGACGTCTGCAACGCCGTGGCTTACGCCCACAGCAAAGGGGTCATCAACCGTGATCTGAAGCCGTCGAACGTCATGCTCGGAGAGTTCGGTGAAACGGTCGTCCTCGACTGGGGGCTCGCAAAGCTCAAAAGCGAGAACGAGATGATCTTTTCAAGGAACGGCGACGGCGATGTCGGTCATACGGTCGTCGGACACGCGATCGGGACACCCGCCTACATGTCGCCGGAACAGGCACAGGGCAAGATCGGTGATATCGACGAGGCTTCGGATGTCTATTCTCTGGGCGCGATGCTCTATCAGATACTGACCGGAGTCACGCCGTTCAGCGGTCATTCGGCGGAAGAGATCATCCAGCAGGTGCTTTTCGTGCTCCCGCAGAATCCGTGCGAGGTCGATACCCAGGTCCCGCCGGAGCTTGCGGCTGTCGCCATGAAGGCTCTTTCAAAGTCGAAGGAGGACCGCTATCACTCTGCTACCGAGTTTCGCGAGGATCTCAAGACATATCTTGCCGGCGGCAAGGTCAGCGCATACCGTTATTCGGCATTCGAGGATCTGAAGCGCTTCGCGTCGGCTCACAGGGCGATAGTTCTTTCGTCGATAGTTTCGCTTCTGGTGATGCTTGTCGCCGCCGTTGCTATCGCTATCGCTTTGCGTCAGGAGGTCGAGGCACTGGATGAGGCGCAGGAGGCGAGGTATTCTGCGCAGTACCGAATGGCTCAGGCGTACAACGAAAAGGCGAACAAGCTCGATTCCGAAAAGAGCTACATCACCTCCCGTGTCTATGCTGCGGCTTCGATGTACTACAATCCGGCGAACCCGAACAGCCCCGAGTATGATGAGGATTTCAGGCTGCACAATCCCGCTGCGGATACCATGCTTTCCGACGCCATTTCAAAGTTCTTCATAATGAATTTCCACCGCGGAGCCGTCTTTGAAAGCGGAAAAAGGTTCAACTGCCGTATCGTCCGCGCAGCATTCTCGCCGGATGAGACCATGCTGGCGCTCGGCTGCGAAGACGGTGAGCTCATATTCGTCGACTACCGCGATCTGCGGGAGATTTCACGCTTCAGGATGGAGAGCCAGGTCACCGATATCCGCATCGACGACTCGAAGCAGCTCTGCTACGTTATGGATGCCGCGAACCGCAGCTGCATCATAAATTATGAAAAAAATATGATCGAATCTTGCGGAAATTTCAGCTTCGACGAGCAGAACAGCGAAGTCGATCTCAAGAACAGCCTCAACTACAAAACTGAAAACGAGATCGTTGAAATCGCCGGCTCGCCCGACGGTTCGATGATAATTGCCGGTACGAAAAACGGCGAGATCATTGTATTTTCAGGAAAAAACAGGGAGGTACTGCGGACGCTGACCTTCCAGAAAAGCCGGATAACCTCGATCAGTTTCTCGGCTGACGGGACGCTCTTCGCCGCTTCGGAGCAGGCAGGTCACACGGTCGTCTGGGATGTCAGGCTCATGGAACCGCTCTTTGCGATAGACGGTCACGAAGATGAGGTGACAAGCGTCTTTTTCGCGAACAACGACCACGATATCGTCACTACAGGACGCGACGGACTTCTCAGGATCTGGAAGAGAAAGGCTAAGCCGACTTTCGAGCATTACTCCTTCGGTCAGCAGGCTCTGAAGAGGATATCTGTCGCCGAAAACCGCTCGGTCGCCGCACTTTCCGCTGACAACTCCGTGGTCGTTCTGAGTGCCGCGAAAAAGGAGATCTTCCGCATCCTTCCGCAGGTCCCTGTGCTTGATATCAGGCTTTCGCATAACGGAGAGACGCTTGCCGCGCTTGAATCAGGCGCCTCGATCAGGATATTCGACGTCAAGACCGGAAAACAGAAGAACCTTTTTGCCTCGAGCAAGGAGTCGATCCTTTCATTCGATGTCACTCAAAACGGACAAGTCGCCGTTTTCTCTGAAAATGACGGCATCATAAGGCTCGTTTCGGATGCCAATCCTGTCGGCACGACCTACACCTGCGGATCCGACTCCGCCGGAAAGGTCGCCTTTGCGCCGGACGGCAAATCCGTTGTCGCCGTTTGCGATAAAAAGCAGATCGTCCACCTCTCTATCCCCGAACTGTCGCTGCTCCAGAGCAGGGATTTCGGCGGCAGAACTATCGAGACCTTCGCCTTCTCGCACGATTCGAAGGGCGTCTTTGCCGGCTTCTCCGACGGAACGCTCTCATTCGTAAGTCTCAGCGACTTTTCGGAGGCTCTCATCAAGGGTCAGTTCGATGCCGACGGCGAGTTCAGCGTCTCCTACGACAGCAGATTCGTCGCTTCGACGACCGGAAAGGACACCATAAAGATCTGGAACGCCGACCTCAGGAAACTCTTCTATTCGATTTCGGTCGGAACGGAGGCTCCGTGCCTCTCCTTCATGCCTGACGGGAATTTCGTCGGCATCTGCTCCGGCGGAGCTTTGATGCTCTACCCGCTTGACACCTCGAATTTCAACTTCAACTCGCTGAAACTGCTGAGACAGATGGAAAGCGAATCAGGAATGAGGCTCCGCGACTTCTATCTCGAGGTCAAGGAGGAGGATCTGGAAAAGTAGATCCTTCCTGCGGATCTCTAGGACTGAGACCTCTCTTTTTTTGTTTTTTTACACAAAAACTCATTCGCTGGCTTAAAAGCGTTTGTTTAACTACTGAAATTCATTGTTTTTTTTTTTTTTTTCTTGGTTGCAATCTGCCTGTTTCAGGATACAATATCCCTGTTTTATTGATCTTATTTGGAGGCTGACAATGACTAAAAAATTATTTTTAACACTTGTTTCTGTGGTTTTTCTTGTTTTCATGCTTGCCGGCTGCGGTGACAAAAAGGACGACACGACCGATACGGGCGACACAGCAGCTGACGCAGACAACACCGACACTGGCGATACCGGAACTGTTTCGGATGAAGACACTACTGATACCGGAGACGCAGACGATAGCGATGTATCAGATCCGGCTGTTTGGGAGGCTAAATACAAAAAAGCCGATGAAAGTGCTGAAAAAGTTGCAGAAGATATCGTTAAGGCAAACAACAGGCTCGGGATGGAGATCTTCAGCCGTCTGGCGAAGGAAGAGGGGGCGAAAAACGTTATGATCTCACCGCTTTCGATCGCTATTTCAATGGCTATGACGGCTAACGGCGCGGTTGACGGTGCACTTTCCGAAATGAAGGAAGTTCTCGGTTTCAGCGGCATGGAGATGCCGGATGTCAACGAGCAGTTTGCGCAGCTTATCGCAAGCCTTGTCGAAGCCGACAAGGATATGGTGCTCGAAATCGCGGATTCGATCTGGATGGATGATGCATTTGCTCCGAATGTAAAGGCTGATTTTATCTCCGTTCTCGAAGATTTTTACAGTGCAGCACTTTTCACGGAGGATTTTGCAGACGCTGCAACGGTCGGAAAGATCAATTCCTGGGTTTCAGAAAAGACTCACGGAAAGATCGACAGAATCATAGATCAAATCGGCGTAAACACCGTTATGTACATCATCAACGCCGTTTATTTCAAAGCTGCATGGACAAATGCGTTTGATAAAGATTTAACTTTTAAAGGCAACTTTTGGCTTTCCGACAACGGTATGAAGGATGTTGACTATATGTGCGCCGGCGGTGATTCTTATTCTTTTAAAATTGATAAAGAAAACAAATACTCCGTCGTAAGGATACCCTACGGCAGAGGCGTTTTTGCATTCTACTCAATAGTACCATCCGGCAATGTTGATGAGTTAATCGGTAAAATTTTAGAAACCGGCATTGATTCCTATCTTGAAACTCCGATTAAACGCCAGGACTTTTCGTTGGACCTTCCGAAATTTAAATTTGCGTATGAACAATCTCTCAAAGAGACATTTAGGACGCTCGGGATGGGACAGGTATTCTCAGGCGGGCTGGATAATATCTCAAGCGATGTCGAGAATCTGTATGTCGGCGAAGTCTTCCACAAAACTTTCATAGAGGTCAACGAAGAGGGAACCGAAGCTGCTGCTGTTACTGAGGTGGCCGCTGATACCGGAGATACTGGAGGTGATGAATATATTATATCTGCCCGCCGCCCGTTTGTTTTCGTGATCCGCGACGAGAGGACCGGATCGATCCTCTTCATCGGCAAAGTCGAAGATCCGACAGCTGAATAGCAGCTTCTTAAAAATCCTGCTGCTGTTCGCTGCTGTTTGTCTGATTTCTGAGGTGCGGGATCCGATGTTCTGAAAGGAGGAGCGCCGGAATCGAGAAAATATTTCTTTTACCTTGACATTTCCGGCTTTCTGACTATACTCCTGCAGTCGTTTTTTTGGGTGAGAAAATGCTTGTAAACATAAGCGAAATTACCGAATCGATAACATCGAAGAAGGTCGAGTACGAAATCGCCGGCGATGAGCTGAGCGAACCTTCGGTTTTGAAGGGGCTTGACCTCACGCTGAGTTACTATCGTGCCGGCGAGACTGTCTGCTTCAGGTTTACGGGCACCGTCACGGTGGATTCGGTCTGCGACCGCTGCCTTGACGAGCTTGAGCTTGAGCTCGACATCGACGAGGATTACTACATTTTCCCTGAAAATACGCCAGATGTTGACTATTTCTACTCGGGCGAGTTCATCGATGTCGATGAATACGTGAGGGAAATCGTCGTTATGAATATGCCGGGGAAGGTCCTTTGCGACGAAGATTGCAAGGGGCTGTGCTCGAAATGCGGTGCCAATCTCAACAACGGCGACTGCGGCTGCGATTCCGGCGATAATTTTTAGATAGGAGGATTCAATGGTTCCAAAGAAAAAACACACAAGAGCTCGTTCCGCAAAGAGAAGAGGCGGTCATCTTAAATCAACACCGGTTGCTACGATTTCATGCCCGAAGTGCGGAGAGCCGATGCTTCCTCACCGCATCTGCCCGAACTGCGGAAACTACAGAGGCAAAGAGATCATTGCTGCAACAGAGCAATAGTACTTCATGCCATCAACAATAATAGTTGATGCAATGGGCGGGGACAATGTTCCCGCTCTTCCTGCCATATCGTCTTTAGAAGTTTGTCGCGAAAACAAGGATATTTCTATCCTTCTGGTCGGTTACGAAAAGGAGATCTTCGAGCACATAAACAGAGCGGATCTTCCCGAAAATCTTAAAGTCATAAACGCAGACAGGGAGATCGGGATGGGCGATGCTCCGGCAAAGGCATTCCGTGAAAAGGGCGATTCATCGATCCATGTCGCGTTCGACCTGCTCGTCTCGGGTGAAGGAGACGCATTTTTTTCGGCAGGGAACACGGGTGCCGTCGTAACGGCTGCATATTTCAAAAGCGGTGTGATCCCGGATATTTCGAGACCTGCGCTTGCGACAAGCTATCCGTCGTTCGACAACCACAAGCTGATCATTCTCGATCTCGGCGCGACGCTGGATCCGAAGACCGAAAATCTGGTCGATTTCGCCGTTCTGGGCGAGGCTTACAAGTTTTTCCTCTCCAGGAATTACGGCTCAAGGATCTCGATCCTGAACATCGGGGTAGAGGAGAACAAGGGCAACAAGCGCATTCTCGAGGCAAACGAGATCTTGAATAAATCGCCTTTGAATTATACCGGTTACGTCGAGGGGAACTCGCTTTTCTCGCATCCACAGACGGATGTCGTCGTTACAGACGCCTTTACCGGAAATGTCGCTCTCAAGACGATCGAGGGGCTTACGGAGACGATTTCACTTATGGTCAAATCCAACACTTTTCCGCGTTTCAAGCCGATCCAGAACCTTGTTTTCAACAGGGTCTTCGGCAACGTCATGCACCAGTTCCAGTATAACCTTTACGGTGCGGCTTTTCTGCTCGGGATCAACCATCTTGTCGGCGTAGGTCACGGCAGAAGCGACAAAACAGCCTTTAAAAACGCTATCTTACGCCTCAAGCGCTACTCGGAGAGAGGTTTCGTCGAAACTTTCAAAAACCGTGTCGCGGAGGTCAAAAAGGAGTTCAACGCTTAGCCGGATCCCGACTTTTTATCCCAGGATCCTGAGTACGAATGGCAGTGCGACGAATGTGCCGATAGCGCTGCCGAGTGATGACAAAAGTGCTACGAGAAGGGCACGCGTTAGCTTGTTTTTCCACCAGCCGCTGAGTTTTGTTGTGTCCTGCGGCGCGTTCTGAAGGTCGCGGACAACTGGTCTCACGAGGTAGAGCTGGACCAGTCCGGTCACGACTCCGACGCCGATCGTCGGGTTAAGGCTCGTTATCGGGGCGGCGATAAATCCGGCAAGAATAGTCAGCGGATGTGCCGCGGCGATTATGCAGCCGATTGCTGAAAGGACTCCGTTGATCAGTATCCACCAGATCCCGGCGTTCAGGGCTTTTGAGGTGTCGCCTGCTGCGAAGCCGTAGATGAAGACAGCTATGATGATTGCCGGAATGATCCACGGAAGCGCCTTTGAAAGCAGGCTTGCCGGCGGGATAACGCTGATTTTTTCAAGTGTCTCTTCTCCGCAGTCCTCCGCCTGAAGGTGTTTCAGGATCCCGGGAACGTGAGCCGCACCGACGACTGCTACAGTCACGTTGCCGAGATTGCTTGCGATTTTTACGGCGAGATATGTGTCGCGCTCGTCAAGGATGTGGGTCTTGAGCGAGGGGAAATTCTTGCCCATTTCACCGATCACCTGCATCAGCATGTCGCCCTTTTTGAGCTCTTCGATGCTCTCGGTGTTCACATCGTCGCTGTCGCCGAAAAAGAGGCTTGTGAAGAACTTCGTCTTCTCCATGAAGCTCATCGAACGGAAGGTGCGTTTGAGCGTTACGGAGATGTCGCGGTCTGCGTTGACAAGCTTTGCTTCGCGCTCTTCGGCAAGCTCGAT
>JAGAAT010000078.1 GCA_017615095.1 bacterium | reverse complement strand
CGTCTTCTGCACACGGACTTTTGGCGACACAGCGCACTTCATAGGTATGGATGACTCCAAAAGCTTCGTCAAAAGGATGCTTTTCAACTCTTTCTGCAATGTGCGGGGTTATTCCGAAAAATCTGACGACCCAGACATAGTTGTTTACGGAAGATGTAGACGATAGAAAAACATTCACTCCGCTGGATGGGTATCTTAAACGGTAGTTGAAAAAAGATGTGAGCTCGTTTTTGTTGGGAAGTCTCCAGTCGGAGATGCCCGCATAAGTCAGATTCTCACAGTACGGAAGAGCCTCTTCCCAGCTTGACACGGTTTCATAGCCTGTCTGCCAGATAAAATCCGTTTTTGCATCTACTATGATCTTTTCTTCGCCTATGGTTAAAGCAATCAGCTGGCTTCCCAGCAGAGTTTTGCCTCTGACACACCGCGCACGAATACCGGAATGTTTCAATATCTCTCCGGATGAATATGAAGTCAGAGGTTCCATGTCGGAAGCTCCGCCGCTGAAGTTTACTATCCAGGCACCTTGTGACCCCCAGCCTGATCTTATATCGTCCTGCCAGAAGTAGGAGGATGACCAGAATTTACCTGACGGAGTGTCTGGAAAATAAGCTGTATCAATTGCAGGATATTTTGCGATATTGGTGATGGAAAGAAGTTCCTTGATATCGGGAAGTCTCCAGTCACTGTGTCCGCCGTATTTCAAGTTTTTGCAGTAATTCTCTGCATTTTCGCACGTTTTGCCTGCATTTTCCGATGTTTCGGAAGCTTCACAGACATCTATTGCGTCAGAAAATGTCTGCTGCCACTCTAGTCCGGTGTTGAGATCAATAACGGTCGGCTCGTTTTCAACAGAACTGTCGATAGAAAAACTCTGCGGGACACAGTATCCGAGAGCGGCATACTGTGCATCCTGACCGTAAAGCGGGCTGTTCTTATCTCCGCAATCCCCGGCGCAATCAGTCTGTCCCGTGCATATCTCAGCGAATGAAGAGATTCTTGCAACAATCTCCTCTTCCGCATTATCGGCATCGTTGTCGCTTTTTTCCTTATCTTCGTCTTCATCGTCCGGTTCGACCGCATCTTCATCCGGTTCGTCAGCATCTTCACCGCTGATTTCATCTTCATCCGGCAATAAATCCGTGTCATTTTCAGTTTTTTTCGAGCCGCTGCATGAAACAGCGAAAACCATTGCCAGAATCAGGAAAATGATGAATTTTTTCATAGCGAACTCCGATAGTTACATAGTGAAAACAAAGTATTCTAAGATTTTTGGCAAATAACTCAACAGGCAACAAATATAAAACAATGCAAAAGTGACGAAAACATCGGGCAAAGGCAATTAAGTTGAGTTTTTTGTTGTTTGACAACACTTTTATCAGGATAACGCTCCCTCTTTACGGGATATCGGCGGTGTTGAAGAACTTGTAGGCGGGCTGTTTATAAAATAAAAACAGCTATTTCCCTGGAAGTCCGGTGAGTCTGTAGAGCGCGGCCACTTCGGGACCGGTGAGCCTTCTTATCGCGCCGGTTTCGAGACCGCTGCAGGTGATGTTGGCAAAACTTATGCGGGTGAGCGAGACAACACGGCAGCCAACTGCCTTGATCATCTCCTTGACTTCGCGTTTGCGGCCCTCGACCAGGGTGATCGTGATTTCGCAATAACGGTTTCTCCGCGTGTTGATCGCGATCGCTTCGGCCTTCATCTCGACGCCGTCGACCGTGACCCCCTTTTTGATCTGATCGGCAAGCTCCTGCGTGAAGTCGCCTGTGACTCCGGCACGGTAGATCTTGCGGATCCCGAACGAGGGATGGGTCAGCCGGTAGAGGAGTTCGCCGTCGTTGGTAAGGAGCAGGACACCGGTCGTATCGAGATCCAGCCTGCCGACAGGAGCCGCCTTGCAGCCTTTCGGGAGAAAATCGACGACACTTTTTCTGCCGCGGTCGTCACCGACAGAGGAGAGGACGCCTGCCGGCTTGTTGAGCAGGAAATAGTCGTATTCAGCCGGCGGAGTAAGGATCTTCCCCGCAAATTCGACGCGGTCGGAATCGCTCACCTCATCCGTCAGGACCGCTATCCTGCCGTTGATCCTGACCTTACCTGCAACTATAAGCTCTTCAGCCTTCCTACGTGAAGCGACCTTGCAAAGCGCTAAAAAACGGTTGATCCTCATCTTTTCGACCAGTGGTAAGTCATGCCGGCAACGAAGTATCCGGCGCCGAACGAAATTGCGCAGCCTCTTGTTTTTTCATCTTTTTCCGCACGGTTCTTATCTTTGAACCACTGTTCGAGGACAAAGACGACGCTCGGTGCGCTGAAGTTGCCGTACCTTTGAAAAACCGTCTTCGACGGCCCGATCTGCTCTTCGCTGAGCCCGAGGATCCCGGGTTCGGTGAAACGCATCAGGATCGGCATACCGCCCTGGTGAAGCGACCACTCCTGAATGTTCCCGGAAGTTACGCCGAGAGGCCGGATTATCTTGTCCCGGACGATCGGAACGACAGCATCCTTCAGGTTGTCCTCGAGCACAAGCTTGCCGCCGTGCATCGCGAGAGAACCGCCGGCAACGAAATCCGTCTGGAGCGCCTCGACCTCCATCAGCGGAAGAGAGAACCTCGCCCTAAGCGAGTCAGGAACGACGAGGATCCCCGCCGCGCCGTCGGAAAAAAGAAGCGTCGTTTTGAGGTTTTCCTTAAATTCCACGCTCTCGACATCGTAGGTCGGGTTGACAATCCACGAGCACTG
Source organism: bacterium (assembly GCA_017615095.1). Taxonomy (GTDB): domain Bacteria; phylum UBP6; class UBA1177; order UBA1177; family UBA1177; genus UBA1177. The sequence continues at coordinate 9,809 of JAGAAT010000078.1, read as the reverse complement.
GTCAAACAGAAAGACAAGCGCCGCCCGGTCATGCTGCTCGCAGTATCTGACAGCCGATTCAAGCGAAAAAAGCCCCGCCGCACAGCCGAGATAGGGCAGCTCCTGAGGCGGAAGGTCAAGCGAAAGCCCGCACTCGACCACAAGTTTGCTGGAGAGGCTCGGAAGGACGTCGGTGTCGCTGCGGATGTTGTAGGCGACCGACAGGAATCCGACATCTCCGGCACCCAGCCCGGACTGCCCGAGCAGGCGTCCGATGATCGTTCTCCCCCACTCCAGCGGGTGATATTCCGGCTTGGCGAGCCTGCGCTCCGGGAAGGCCTCCCTGTCAAGGACCGTCGGCCTGTAGGTTATCCCGACCGCACTCGCTGCACGCCTTGCGAAACGGTGCATCCGCCCGCGGTCCATGCTCTCGGGATAGAGAAACTCGATGACCTCTTCAGCCGTAAAAAGCTGCGGAAGAAGCGTAGTGATTTCAGCCAGGTAGACTCTATTTTTCATCTGTCGCGCCTATTTGGTCTTCCTCGCGACCTCGTCGTCAATCTCCTGCTGATGGCTCTTGAAGAGCGCGAAGATCTTGTCGTCGAACTTGCCGGCATCGACATCTTTCTGGATGATCGAAAGCGCGATATCGGTCGGGATCGCCTTTTTGTAAGGCCTGTCCTTCGCCGTCAGGGCGTCGTAGATATCGGCGATCGCCAGGATCCTTTCGACAAGCCCCAGATCCTTGGCTGTCTTGTGATATGGATAGCCGGAACCGTCGAGCTTTTCGTGGTGAGCCGCCGCGATCGCGGGGACCAACCTGAGCCTGCGCGGCCACTCGATCGAACTGAGAAGCTCGTAGCTGTAGACGACGTGCTTTTCCATGTCGCCGCGCTCTTCGCTGCTGAGAGTCCCGCTGCGGATATTCAAGAATTCGGACTCTTCGGGTTCAAGAAGCGCAATGGCTTCGCCGCCGATCTCGAATTTCATCCCGGATGCCTTTGAAATGAGCTCCTCCTCTTCCGGAGTGTGCGGACGCGGCAGGTTGAGCACGTCGATCTGGTCGAGCATCGCGGAAACGACCTCTCTCCGCCCGTCATCGGCAGGGATCGAGGCCAGGATATAGCGCATACGCCACTTCATCGCGTTCAGCTGGTCAGGATAGAACCTTTCGCGCTTCATCAGGATCTTTTCGCGGACTCCGACCTTTCCGAAGTCGTGCAGGAGCGCCGCCGTCTCGGCTGTATCACGGATATTTTCATCGATTTTATAGTTTTTGCAGAGCTCCTCGTCAGCCAGCACGCGGTCCAGGATCGCCATGGTGAAGGCTGCGACGCGGATGCTGTGACCCTTCGTCGCCGGATCTCGCTGCTCGATAGCCTTTACGGATGAAATGATCATGTTGTTGAGCAGAACCTCGGTCTCGTGCTGGAGGTTGTTGTTGCTGACTGATACCGCCGCAAGCGTCGCCAGACTCTTGAGGAAAAGCTCGTCGAGCGACGAGAAGGGTATCGGCTCTCCGGTGACCGGATCAAGCTTGTTGATCAGCTGTGCCGCGCCGATGATCTCCCTCTTCTGCGTCAGCATCGGGACTGTGATTATCGAAACCGAGCGGTAGTTGGACTTTTTGTCGAAGGCGTCGTTGAACTTGTATGGCTTGTCGTCCGGGATGTTGTAGGCATCCGGGATGTTCAGGACCTCGCCCGACTTGCAGACATAGCCGACAAGACTCGTGGTGTCGTATGGGACTTCGCGACGTCCGCCGCCCGTGTTGAGCCCGAGACGGCTGTTCTGGCTCGTCATGAAGTAGATCTTATCCTTGTTGTCGTTCATCAGGTAGAGCGTACCGGCCTCTGCATTCGTCGCGTTTCTGAGGAAGCTCAGGATCTTGTCGTAGAGAACGTTCTGATTTTTTTCGATAGCCAGGCTGACACCGATTTCGGCATAGGCGATAAGCTTGTCGTAGGTGCTGTTGCCGAACTCGTTGTTCAGCGCCACTTTTTCATGCAGAGATGCGTTTATATCAACGAAATCAATGATATACGACAACGAAAAACGGTCGAACTTCTCTCCGTCCACCCGGAAAATGTTCTTTGCTATCTGCTTGTAAGAGCATCCGAACGATACAAGGATCGTCGCCTTGCTCTCGATAACCAGAGGAAGCGACAGGTTGAAATCAGAATCAGAAATAATAAGGATATACTGTCTGCTCTGAGGTTTTGCCTCCTTTACCTCGTCAAGCGAGGAATAGACCACGACCTTCCTGCCATCGATTTGCGAAATCTTCAGAAAATCCGGGATAAAAATGACGCCTTCTGAAGCAACACCGTCTAAAACCTGATCAAAACTCACGATAATCTCCTATGCGCAACCGGTAAAATCCGCGCAGAGTAGCACAAAACTGTAAAAATAGAAGTTTTGTAGGAAAAATGACGGCAAAAAGTTTGCGAAAGCAGAGTGTTGTTTTGTCGGAGTTCGGCGGATCGGCTGGATCTTTCAGATAAACAGCAGCGAACAGCCGTCAGGTTTGCTTTCTTCTTTTTTATCTCCGTCTGCCGGAGCTTCTGAATTTTCTGTATCGCCGGAGTCAGTTGCGCTGTCAGCTGGTCCGCTGTCGCCGGTATCACCGGAAATTTCCGCGTCACCGGTAACACCGACATAACTATCAGTGTCTCCAGGTTCTACGACCTCGCCGTCAAAAACAGCTGCTGCTTCTGCATTGCACTCCGCGCAGCATTCGTCAGTGAAATCCTCTCCGCACTTTTCCTTAAGGCATTGAAAAGCTATCTTTGCAGACTCCTGCATCATGGAAGACTTGCAGCATTCACTATAAACAGCCAGCTGTGCACTGCTCCACAACTCTTCAGAATCTATATCGCTTCTTATTTCATCTTCTGTCATATAATGATCTATATAACTACTGCCGGTGGTACAGTTTGAACGAAGTGACACATATTCAATACACGACTCCGTAGCTTCGTCTCCGCATTTATCGCGAACGGTGGGGAGTTTTGTGCCGCAGTTGCTTTTTAATTCTTTTTCGCAAACTTCTTCGGGATTATTGTAAGGACCGCTTGCACTTCCTCTTCCTTCACCTATTCCGTCAATTTTTTTACAGATACAGACATATTCCCAGCTTGGAACTGTAATCGTGCAGTGTCCTGCTTCGTTTTCGCACTCGACAGGCTCGTCATTGCCGGGAACTCCCGTGTCAGTTGCGCTGTCAGCCGGTTCACTGTCGCCGATGTCACCTGTATCGCCGGTTTCGCCCGTATCGTTGGTGTCGCCGAGGTCGTCAGAATTACCTGCATTTACTTCAGCAAAAAGCAGGAACGAAAAAAACAACAAAAAAGGGACAAGAAACAAATTTAACACCTTTTTCATTTTGACCTCCGATGTGAAAAATAAACAGCAAATTATATAATTATTTTAAGGCATTGCAAGATGCGGGGTAGAGATTTCACGCGAATTATGTTTTTTCGCTTTTGACGCTATAATCCGCCGAAATTTTGAAACGAAAAAATGGAGGATGCCTTGAAAAAGTTTGTTTTTTTGCTCTTTTTGACCCTTTTTGTCTGCTCGTGCGCCTCGGATGAGGAGCCTGAGTGCGAGACGAAAGAAGATTGCGGCAGCGGCATGGTCTGCTCCAACGGATTCTGCGTCCCGGAAGGAGTGATCCCGCCGGATGACGACAATACGACTCCCGACAGCGGAGACAGTGAGCTGCCGGACAGCGGAGAGCCAGATCTTCCAGATACAGGAGATACGGTAGCAGACAGCGACACGGCCCCTGACGCCGGAGATACTCTTCCGGACGACGGTGACACCGATCCTGACGCGGACGCAGCTTCTCCCGATGAAGACACTGCCCCGGATGAAGAGCCGGCACCTGACAGTGACACAGTCCAATCCGGCGAGTGCGAAACCAACGCCGACTGCAGCGGGAACCTGAACAAGATCCTCTGCGATACGACGGTCGGCAAGTGCGTCATCTGCATTTCGGACAGCGACTGCCGGACCGAACTCGGAGAAGCCTGCGACCTGACTTTGAACGAGTGTGTCCAGGCATCGAACTGCTTTGCGGCGATCAGAAAGCTCCCACACGGCGGGTTTTACGACTGGGACGACAACACGAGCCAGGGCTTTATCCCGAATGCCTACTGGAGTGTCAACGACAAGCTGAGCAAAAGCGGGAACTACAGCTACGGCAGATACAACGAAAGCACACCCTACTCTGCGGGCATGGACTACATCTCGCTCCTCGCCGAATGCGATCCGGCGGAGTCAGACTGTTTTTCCGGCGACCTTTCAGCCTGCTCGGCGTGCAGTGTCGATGTGACCTTCTACCACTCGGGAAAGACCGGCGACAGCACCGGCTCGGCCAGAGACTACATCCATCCGGTCTGCAACGGAGCCGGCAACAAGCAGGTGAAAAACACTACAAATTCGCTCAACAGCTCGACCCACGTTCCGGAATCCCACTGGTCCTACGCGCAGTTCCACAACCAGTTCTGGAACTACCCGAACAACTTCACGGCTCAGCTCAAATGGACGATGGATCAAAGCTGCCTGACTGACAAATTCGTCTTCGGGATGCGTTTCTGGAGCAACTCGAGCGGAGAGTCGGCGGGGCTTGTCGCGGACGATCTCAGGATCGCACCGGCCGCATCCGAGGCTCCTCTCGGGAAGATCGTCTCGGCAGACAGTGAAAAGATCTCCGGCTGGGCGTGTGACACGGATAAATTGAACGCATACCTCCTGCTTGAGGTAAAATATTACAAAAACGGCGACAAATCGGCGGCTCCGGTTGTAAGAAACATCCGCTCGGCGCTCCAGAAGCCGGACTTTCAGGATATGATCACGCAGTGCAACACCAACAACCACGGCTTTGAAATGCTTCACGACGAAGAGCTCAGGAACCAGCTCGGAAGCGGCACCCACACCGTCGAAGTCCTTGCATTCGACCTTCACGCATCAAAAAATCTCTGCGGCAGCGGCTACACCGTCATCGGCGAAACAAGCTTCACGATCGAATAGATCACTCCATCTCAGGTTTTCGGCACAAAAGAGTATTGAAAGAGCTTTTCAGGAACTTATAAGGAAAAATTCAGAGGATTTCTATCGGAAAATTTTGAGGATCAGTTGAAAAAAGAGAGCGTTAACGGTTTATCCACATTGCAGGACGCATGGTATCATTGTCGTAATTTACACGGTAGGAACCATAGAACGAACCATCAGTATCTACCTGCATTGCCGAAGGTTCTGTCTTCTCCTCATCCGGCGTGCGGAGCCACCAGTATGCACTCCCTCCGCCTAATGTTGCAATTTTCATGTAATCAGGCAAAGCTTCGTACTCAGCCTGGCTGAGCAGGAAGACCTTGTCTGTTGTCTCTACATCGGCAAGCTCGGTATCACGGATCTTCGCCTTTTGGCTGCTTGTGAATGCGGAGTCGTAGAACTCACCGTTGAGCCACTCTCTGATCTCGCTGTCTGCCCAAATGTTGGAATCGTCATCCCATCTCATGCGCGCCACAGAATTTTCGCTGAGGAGGAAGAGACCTGTGTTGTCGGTCGCGATGATGTACCACGAAACAGACTCGACGCCGTTTGCATCGTTGTTGTCCAGTTCGAAGCTTCCCATGTTGATCTTGTTGCCGACTGCATAGCCTTCAGCACAGCTGCCATTATCGGGGGCACAGCCGAACTCACATTCTGTCGGAGCTGACCAGATCTGGTTTACGCACTTTTTGCTGGTACCGCCGACGCAGGAGAAGGTATCGTTTTCGCAGTTGCACTCCTTCGAGGTCTCGTTGCAACCCATATCGCCGCACTCCTCTTTCACAGTCCAATAACCGTAGTAATTACAGATCATGCTGTTGGAAGTTAAAATGTCCGCACGCGGCTGACCTTCTGACCCCTGGGTTGAGCTGCACATCATCGTGCCGGGAGTACACTCGTTGCACGCTGACCCGTAGGTGTTGCAGCCGAATTCGCAGACATCCTCTTCTCCGGAGACCCAGCGGCCTGCCTGGCATGAATACATCCTGTCGTTTTCGCAGGTGGAGAGGGAGTTCTCCTCGCTGTTTTCTGTCGAGCAGTCGAAGCATGTACCGTAGTTGGCACCTTCTGCGGTGTCGCAGCCGTATGTACATGAAGCAACATCTACCCAGTAGCCGTCACTGCAGATCTGGCTGTTCGATACGCCGCCGACTTCGATGCAGCGGTGCTGACCGTTATCTTCTTCGGTGCAGGTCTCAGCCGTCAGTCTGACAGCGATCATAGGACGTACCATGTAAGATGTGCTTGCAAGCGGATTTGTTGAAACAGTTCTTGCATAAGGATTATCCTCCTCATAAGGCTCATCATCGATCTCAATGTATCTGATGCTTCCCTCAGAGTCTATGTAGTATCTGCCTTCGTAGATCCACCATTCGCCGGCTCCCGTTTCCTCGTCGACCTCTGCGCCCTGAGCTATCGCGTATGCTGTCGGCATACAGACTCTCGAAGCATCGTCCTGCGTGAAGACAGAGCCTGCTACTGCTCCCTCTTCCGCCGCAGGTGTAGCTTCTCCGGCAACAACAGAGTATGGCGGGATGAAAACTCTGTCACCCGTTGCTGCATAGTCGCTGAAGCTTCTGACAGAAGCTCTCTGCTCTCTTCTACCGTAATCACTGCTGTACATAACAGGCGCACTGACGATCATAGCCTCCTGTACAAGCGTCGTGAAGGCTGTGTCATAGAAGTAGCCGTTCAGCCAGGATCTGAGAGAGCTGTCAGTCCAGAAAGAGCTCGTATAGTAGTAATATTCCGAAAGACTGCCGGTCATATAGGGTTTTGCATCGAGACCGTACTTGCTGACAAGCTGTGCCATACCGTTCTCGGCATCGAAATAAACGACCTGCCACTCGATCGGCTCTGCGCCGTTTTCTGTGTTGTTGTCCTGCTCATAGGTTCCAAGCGTGACTACACTGCCCTCTTCCCAAACGTTGCAGTCGTTGGTGATAGCGTTGCAGCCGCCGAGACACGGAGCGCCTGTTTCGTCTGTCCAGTCGACCCAGTATTTATTTACGCAAACCTGGCGGACATCCTCATGGCAGCGGTAATTCCCGTCTGCTGTCTCTTCGCACTCGAAGCATTTTGAATTTTCAGCATCGCATCCGTATTCGCAGGGAGTTTCGTTCCACGAACCTTCGACGCACTCTTTAAGAGTGTTTTCGACGCACTCTTTCGCTTCCTCTTCGCACTCCGGAGCGACATCTTCGTCTGTCTCGTCCGCATCTGTTTCATCAGTATCCGGTTCTTCATCCGGCTCTACGTCCGGCTCTACGTCCGGCTCTACGTCCGGCTCTACGTCCGGTTCTACATCCGGCTCAACGTCAGGTTCTACATCCGGTTCTACGTCCGGTTCTTCATCAGGCTCTACGTCCGGAACAATGTCACCGTCCGGTTCAACCGGCTGATCGGGAACAACAACAAATGTGTAATCCGAGAAGTGACCTGTCGTCATCATGATCGGGTCGCCCATCGCAGCACCCATGATCGGATCGCCCATTCCGGAGATCATGATCGGGTCTCCGGCAGCCGAAAGCATGATCGGATCGCCCATAGCCTGATCCATGATCGGGTCGCCCATTGCATTCAGCATGATCGGGTCGCCCATTGCAGACTGCATGATCGGATCACCCATCTCGTCCTTAGACATAACGACCGCGACACCCTCTTTGTTGTAGTGCCAGCTTTTGTCATCAACGTTGAAAACCGCAGCCGAAATAAGACCGTTGATATCCTTGGAAGCAGGTGAAGAGATAACTACCGGCTTCAGGAAGATGAGTCCGTTCGGTTCGAAATCCATGATTTTCGTTGCATACTCGGTCTTGTCGCCGGCAGCATTGAACTCTTCGGTCGAAACGACCGTCATCGTGATCTCAGTATCCTCTGCGAGAGCGCCGCGGGGGATCGTGATCGAAGAACCGTCAGCGGTTTCGAGTTTTCCGCCGTCCTTGGCAGAAATGACCGCCGTTACAGAATTTGTTACCGGAGGCTTTGACGAGCCGCCGCATGCCGCTATCGCAGCAAGGCACATGAGCGTAACCATAAGCTTTAAAAGTTGTTTCATAAATAACCTCCCAAAACAGTTAATGAATAAAACAAATAACTTTAAGAAGAACGGTATCAAAAGCAAGTAATCCGGCATAAAATCAGCGGAAAAAAAGAAAGCGCAGGCAGCTATTCAGCGTACTTGAGGTGATCTTTCAGACCGTCGGGTCCGGCTGCGTCCGGATAGAAGCTCTTATACTTCCTGCAGACTCCGTTGCCGAAGAGGAAAAGTTTTATCGAGGCTTCGCAGGCGAAGTAGTGCATCTGCTGACGATGCCGGTTGTTTTTCGATGTGATTTCAGAATAATAGCGGCGCCACTGGTTCATTATGGAACCCCAGTCGCCCCTCTTTGAATAGAGCGCAAAGAGCTGGTTCAGATCCTCGGTCTTATCCTTTGAAACAAGAAGGTGCTCCTCAAGATCGCGGATCGCTGCCCGCTGGAGCTCTTCTCCGTCAAGTTGTGCTATATTATCGGTTTTATTCGGCTTTCTGACTTCGGCAGGAGCAGATTCAGCGATCTTTTCTCCGACCTCCGGCAGCTCATTGACCACCGGTACCTGCTCTCTCCTGACCAATCTGGGCTGACGCTTTGCCGGGATCTGCGGCTTAACTTCGCCGAGAGCAAGCTCTTCGCCGCGTGCAAGTGCCCGGACTGAACCGTCGCTTTTCCTTACGACCTCGACCAAACCCTCGAAAACCTTTACGAAAAGGCTCTTCGAGCCGTCGGTTTTAAGCAAAAACGAAGTTCCGAGGACTCTGACTAGCGCAAGATCTCCGACCTCGACCATAAAGTCAGTGCCGCTCCTGACGTCGATCGAAACTTCACCTTTTTTCATGGAAAAGCGGGTCCGCGAAGCCTGAAAAAGCTCACTTCCGCCGGTAGATTTTATCCTGAAATCGGGATCCTCAAAGCTTTGACCATCCAGTAACGATATGATTTTATTTATATTTTCTTCTTCAACCGATGTTTCGGGCGCATCAGGACTCTCAGGCGAGCTTTCCGCCGCAGCGAGCTCTCTATCTGCCCCGGAAAGAGGATCGTCATTTTTGAAAACTGCTGAAAATCCGATCGCCAAAGCGATCAGAACGACGGCAGCAGCCCCGATTATTTTAAAAACCGGGAGCGTCCGGATCTCAGTTTCAGGGTTCATCCTGTCGAAAACTGAGTCCGCAATATCCAGAATATCGGTTTTTCGGGTTTCAGGTCCGCTCTCTTCCGCGTAAATTTTTAAAATTTCTCTTAATTTTTCGTCTTTCATCTTAAATTTTTCAATCTCTCCGTCAAAAGTGCCTTACCCTTGCCGATGCGCGACGCGACAGTTGTCACCGGTGCCTTGAAGAGCTCGGAAATCTGTTTGAGCGTGAGCTCCTCGACATAAAAAAGTACGAGGTAAGCCCTGATTTCAGGCGGAAGCTCCGCCAGCGCCTCCCCCACCTTCCGGCTGATCTCGCCGCGTTCCAGACTGTCGAAGACCGGATCATCCGGCGCATCTGCATCGTCCGCAAGCTGAGCCAGAGCCTCATCCTCAACGGGGACCGCCTGGGATGGACTCGTCATCCTCTTCACCTCGTTGCAGGCGGTGTTGACCGTCAGCCTGTAGAGAAAAGTCGAGAAGGAAGACTCGCTCCTGAAGGTGCCGAGAGACTGGAACAGCTGGATCAGGACCTCCTGGATGACGTCATCTGCCTCGCGTCCGCCGGTGATCTTCCAGACCGTCGAGGAGATCATCTT